>NZ_JBSGXU010000312.1:0-5839 GCF_053610205.1 Streptomyces sp. NPDC054932
GTAGGGGTCGTGGTGCCCGGGTGGGGAGGCCCGGGCACCACGCGTTTTGGGGGAGGACCGGTGCGCCGCGGATACGCGCTAGCCGACGACCTTCGCCTTCTTGCCCTTGTCGGTGATGGCGAACCAGAGACCCTTGTTGTTGTGCCCGGTGGTGTCCCCGGGCTTCTTGTCGCCGGTGAAGGTGTAGACCGGCCAGCAGTCGATCGTCAATTGCTCGGTGCCATCGGGTCGCTTCACCTTGCCGATCAATTCGGCGGCGATTCCGTTTACCTTTTCCTTGTCGACCGGCGCGACGGGCTTCCAGGTATCGGTGCAGGCGTCCACGCAGCCGATCTTCATCGGCCAGGCGCTGTCCTTGTCGAACCGGTAGAGCGTCTTGCCCTCCCCGTTCTCCACGAGGGTTCCGAGTTCGGGGTTCTGAACGGCGTTCAGCTCGCCGCCCTTCGCTCCTGCTTCCGTCTTCTCTTCCTTCTCCTCCTTCTCCGCCCCGGCTTCCGCACCCTTGCCCGCACCGGCCGGCTTCCCGTCGGGGCCCAGTACGTGCCAGGTGCCGCCGACTCCCTCGCCGAGCGCGTCGCCCGCCTTCGCGTCCTTGGCGTAGCGGTACACGGGCCACCCCGCGAGCGTGAGCTGCTTGGTGCCGTCGGCCCGGGCGACGGAGCCGAGGAGAGCCTTGTCTATTCCCTCGCCGACGGAGGCGTCGTCCGCGGAAACCGCGGGCCAGGCCTTTGCGCAGTCCCCCTCGCAGTTGGACTTGGGCGGCTTCGGCGTGTCCTTGTCGAACCGGTAGAGCGTGAGGCCCTCGCTGTCGGTGACTCCGGATCCAAGGCCCTGGATCTCGGCCACCTTCAGCTGTCCGGCCGGGCCGTTCTTGGCGGCCTGGCCCGCCGGGACGGCGCCCGAACCGCTTCCGGCGCCGCCTCCGTAGAGGTCGTCGTAGGCGGAACCGGCCTGCTTGCTGTCGCCCACCGGCTGGACCGTGGTGCCCTTTCCCGCGTAATCGCCCGAGCCTCCGCATGCGGCCGTCATCATGAGTGCCGCTACCGCCGACCCGGCGAATATCTTACGACGCATTGTCTTCACGATCTCTCCTTTGGATTCGGTTCCGCGTTTCCTTGCCCCCGGTAATTGATACGGGGCTCGGAGCGGCGTGAGCGAATATCCCTGGGAATTTGTCATATCGCGCCAACATTGAACCCGGGGCATTGGTTCAGTCCTGGATGCGCAGCGCGAGGGCCGGGCAGCGGCGCACCGCGCGCTGGGCCTTCTGCCGCAGCTGGCGGGGCACGGCCATGGAGGCCTCGGCCGGGAAGCCGTCCAGGTCCAGCCGCACCACGTCGGGCAGGACGTCCACGCACAGCCCGTGGCCCTTGCAGAGGGTCCAGTCGACCAACAGCCGCTCCGGGCTCTCCTCGTCCTCGGGCAGCGGAAGGGCGCCCAGCACCCGCCTGCCGCAGCCGCTGCCGAGCGCGTGGTCCCGGAATTCGTCGGGGAAGGTCCTGAGCGCCGAGGCGACGAAGGCCGAGGTGCCGTCGGGATGGCTGCACGCGCCGCGCTTCAGGACCGCCTTCATCCGCAGCTCCAGCATCTCGAGGGCGGGTCTGCCCCCGCCCCGGATGGCGTCCTCCAGTACGTCGGCCATGGCGGGCAGCCCGCGTACGCAGGGGCCGCACTGGCCGGCCGACTCCTTGGCCATCCAGCGGGTCACCCGGGCCACTTCGCCGGCCGGGCAGGTGTCCATGGGCAGCGGGAGCACCGCGCCCGCCCCCAGCCGCGCTCCGAGCCGGTCGAGGGACTCCCGTGAGATCTCGGCGGCGCGCGCGGACGCCGGGTCGAGCCATTTGCCGTGATAGCCGCCGACCAGGACGCCCTGGCCCGGGTCGGTGCCGCACAGTTCCAGGATGTAGGAGAGCGCGGCCCCGCTCGGTGTCTCGACGACCGTGGTGCCGGCGACGGTCAGCAGGATGGTGCCCGGCTCGCTGGGCAGGCCGGTCGTACGGAAGTCCAGCGCGCCGAGCCGGGCGGCGACGGCGAGCTGGGCGAAGGTCTCGGTATTGGAGAACAGGGTGGGCAAGCCGTTCAGACCCCGGTCACTGGTCCGGATCTTCTGACCGGACGGCAGCGTCGGGCCGCCGTTGAGACCGTTCACATGCGCCGTGCCCTCGCCGGTGACGAAGCGTTCGGGCAGCCGTGTGATCTGCACCCGGCGCCCGGCCGGGCCGCGTTCCGCCACGGCCTGCCGCAGCGACTGCTCCACGTCCCCCCGGGTGACGCCCACCACGACGTCCTCGGAGTTCAGTGCCGCGGCGGCCAGCAGGGCACCGTCGAGCACCAGATGGGGGGCGTGCAGCAGCATCGCGGTGTCCTTGAGACAACTCGGCTCGCCCTCGCTGCCATTGACGACGACGGCGGTCTGCCCGTCCCCGGCGCGTGCCGAGCGCATGACGGCGCGCAGCTTCCGGGCGAAGGGGAAGCCCGCGCCGCCGCGGCCGCGGAGGTCGATGTTGTCGGCGAGGTCGACGAGTTCCTCCGGCCGGTAGCGGGGCATTTGGCCGTGTGTCGTCAAATGGGCCACGCGGTCGAGCCGCGCGGCCTGGTCGAGTCCGGCCAGCAGCCGGGGGGCGCCCACACAACCGAGGCTGGGGCGCGGGTCGCCGCTCACATCCACTGCTCTCTGGTGGCGAACTGCTCGGTGTCCGCGAGCTCGCCGGCCCGGCTCGGTGCGTACACGGCGGTACGCGGTAGTTGCTCCGGCCGCGGCGGTTGCTCGGGCCGGGGCGGCAGGGCCGGACTCGAGGAGGCGGTTGCCTCCGGACGCGTTCCGCGCCTCTGCCGGGGGACGCCGCCCTTGAGGGGTGTCTGCGGCACGGGCTGCGGGACGGGCGGCAGGGTGGCCGCGTCAAGGATGCGGGTCCTGACGCGCAGCACGAGCACACCCACGATGCCGAGCGCGACCAGCGCGTACGCGGCCGTGACCCAGGTGTCGGCGGCGCGGCCCGACTTCAGGCCGTGCACCAGTGAGGCACCCCACGCCGGGTACGCCCCGAAGTGCAGGGCGCGCCACAGCATGGATCGGCGCTTCCTGGCGAACACGCTGCGCACCGCGCCGGAGACGGCCACGGCGACGAAGAGGTATCCGGCCAGGCTGCCGAGTCCGATGAGCAGGGGCCGGTTGGCGTCCGTGAACGGCACCATCGCGGAGCCGGCGGTCGTCCGGGATTCCGCGATCTTCACCCATATGTGGAGGGCCAGGAAACCCAGCCCGGACACGGCGAGGCCGCGGTGCACGCCCTGGGCGAGGAGGCGATGGCCCGAACCAAGGATTCTCCGGTCGGTCGCCGCCAGCCCCCACAGCACCGTGGAGGTGAGTGAGACGAGCGACAGTACGCCCGCCCCGAAGTCGAGGAAGTCCCATAGTCGGGAGAAGGCGCCCGCGCGGGCTGCCACGGTGACGGTCACGATGGCCGCGCCCACGGCGCAGAGCGCGCCGGGGCTCAGCCTGCCGGCCGTGGGCAGGAGGGAGGGCCGTCGGACGGCCCGCCTTCCGGCCGCAGGAGCCGTTGCCGCTGCCGCGTGACGGCTCCTGCGGCGGGCTCTGTGTGAGCTGGGCATTTGAGGCTGGGGCAGGGGCATCCAGTTCTCCTGTGCGCCTGGGCTCCGAGCGCTCCACCTGGCGCTCGGCACCCGGGGGTCGATGTCGTCTGTGCCCGGCAGCGCTGTGAAACTCCGCGCCGGCCGAGGGAACTTGGGGCCGGAGTGCAGCAGCATCGTGGAGCTGCACAGCAGCTCCACAGGATTTATCGAAACGTGATAATTTCTCGCAGCGTGTCTCCGACGCATCGAACAACACCGGAAGATTCCCCTCCAGCGGAGGTTGCGACAGGCCACCGCGCCGCCCGTCACCTACGCGTCCCCGACGGCAAAATCACGGCAAAGGAACGGGACCGTAAGTGGCCGGACCTCTCCAGGAGGGAGTACGAGGGCCGCAACTCCCGTGTCAGACATGCATGTTGACGAGGGGGGCAACCTCGGCGGGCTTGTCGCTCTTCCCCGGACAAGCCTCACCCCGGCACGAACGAGGAAAACGATGTGTGAACTTCTGAACCGCATCTGGTCCCGCCCACGTGGCGAGTGGACGCGCGTCCTGCGCAGGGAACTCCCCTCGCTGGCCGCCGAGATAGTGGAGGAGCTTCTGCATGGAATTCCGGAATTTTCCGCACTTATCGATGACAACGATGCCATTGATGACGAGTTGTTCCGCCAGAAGGTCGAAGAGGCTCTCCTCGCCGTCCTCGGCTACCAGGAACAGCCCCGGGAACAAGCACCGGACGAGCACGATGAACAGGCGGAGAGTGAGCGCGAGATCGAGAACCAGGTCAAGGCCGAGAACAAGTTCGAGAGCAAGGTCGGACGGGGCATCGCGGCCAGGGACGAGTGCGAAGTCACGCACGAGGGCCGGCACGAGGGCCTGCGACCGAACCTCCGCGCGGCCCGCAACGACGGCATCCGCGAGGTCCGTCACGAGGCCCGCCACGAGGGCGGCCGTGAGACCGACCGGGCGCGGCAGGAACTCTTCAAGACCCTCACGGACGACAGGGCCGCATCCGAGATGTCCCTCAGCGAGCTCGCGGAGGCGGCCGACTGGCCCCTGCCGCCGGCCGTACGGGCCATCGTGCCGGCGACGCCCGGCGAGACCCAACAGCTCGCCGCCGTACTGGACCAGTGCCTCGTCGGCATGTTCGCGGGACGGCCGTGCCTGCTCGTCCCCAGCGCCGACCCGGACACCCGCGGCCCCCTGGAACACCTGCTGCGCGGCCGGTTCGCGGCCGTCGGCCACGCCGTTCCGCTGCGCGACACGGCCTCCTCACTGCGCTGGGCGCTGCGCCTGTCCGCCCTGACGCCCGCCCGACCGGGCCTGGAGGCGCGGGCCGTCTTCGTCGACGACCACCTCTCGACCCTGTTGCTGCTGCAGGACGAGCCACTGGCCCATGCGCTCGCCGCCCGGTGGCTGCGTCCGCTGGCCGACCTGACCCCCCGCCAGAGCGAGCGGCTGGAAGTGACCCTGCTCGCCTGGCTGGAGGGCGGCGGGGCTCCCGAGGCCGCCAAGGCCCTGAGCGTGCACCCGCAGACCGTGCGGTACCGCATGCGTCAGCTGGAGAAACTCTTCGGAACCGGCCTGCGGGACCCCCGTACCCGCTTCGAGCTGGAAATGGCCCTGCGCAGCCGCCGGCTGATGGCCCAGGTAAGGCGTCAGCACTCCCGGGTGGGCCGCAGGGCCGCCCGGGTGATCCAGGCCGACTTCACCCCCGTGGTCGTCGGCCGGATGGCTCGCGTCAACGGCCTGTAGAACGCACACAGCCCGGCCCGGTCCCGTATGCACGGGGCCGGGCCGGGCTGTGTCGTGTGCACGCCGCCGGGTGGGGCACGCGCCGTACGCCCACGGGGGAGGCGATGCGCTCTGCACCCAGGGGGTGGAGGCGATGTGCTCTGCATCCAGGGGTGGGGGGCGAGGTGCTCTGCGCCCACGGGGGTGGGGGCGGCGCGCCCTGCGCCCACGGGGGTGGGAGTCGCGCCGAGTGCCCCACGGGGGTGGGGCTTCGCGCTGCGCGCCCACGGGGGTGGGGCTTCGCGCTGTGCACCCACGGGGGTGGGGCTTCGCGCTGTGCACCCACGGGGGTGGGGCTTCGCGCTGCGCGCCCACGGGGGGTGGGGCTTCGCGCTGCGCGCCCCGGGAACGGGACACGTGTACGCCGCCGGGGGACGCATCGGCGGCGTACACGTGCGAGCGGTGGTTGGGGCGCAGGAGGGTGGGGGCCCAACCAAAAAGCCCGCGCGGCCC
>NZ_JBSGXU010000313.1:0-5763 GCF_053610205.1 Streptomyces sp. NPDC054932
ATCCGGCATGCTGCAGAATCCCGCCCTGCCCGAGCCCGGGCTCGCAGCCATCGCGGCGGGCACGGACGCCTCGGACGCCGCGCAGGCCCGCATGATGCTGGAGGTCCGGGCACTCCGGGCCGGAACGGAGACCCCGTGCTGACCATGTCCTCCTGGCGGGCCCGGTTCGACCGGCTCGCCGACACCTCCGCGGTGGCCGAGCGGCTGGGCCCCCAGGCGAACATGGCCGACTACCTCACGGACGCGAGCATCGCGTGGTACCACCACCAGGGCGATCTGGTGGTTCCGGAGGACCTCGACCTCGACATCGCGCTGGTCGTCGACGGCGACCTGATCGTGCACGGCTTCCTGGACGACTACGTCTCCGACATCGGCATGCTGGTGGTGCTCGGCGACCTGGTGGTGCGCGACCTGGTCTCCTGGGGTTCGGTGTACGTCGCGGGTGACCTGCGGGCCGAGGGCATCGTCTACGGCTACTACAACGACTTCACCTTCGAGGTGGAGGGCGCCGTACACGCCCGGGCGCTGGTGTTGTACGACAAGTCCGCCTCCTACCGCTCGGGCGAGCTGGAGGTGGAGGTGGAGTCCTACTCCCCACCCAAGGAGCAACTCCGGGCGGCCCGCGACATCTTCGTCCCGCAGGTGTACGACGGTGGCGCGAAGCGGGCCGGGCAGGGACGGCTGCCGAAGCTCCGCCGCCCGAGCTACCAGCGGGTCTGCCGCCGGCTGCGGGAGGGCAAACCGCTGTTCCGCAGTGCGTAGGCGCCCATGAGCCCATGAGCGCATAAGCGCATAAGTTGGGTCCCTTCCGGAGGCCGCTGCCGTCGACGACCAGCGCGCCCGGCTTCAGCGTGGCCGCAGTCCGTCGGAAACCACCTGTTCCACCGCCCTGCTGGTACCGGCCAGGAGGGCGATGGAATCCGGCATGCCGAGCTCCGGCCGGACCGCCCCGGCCTGCTGCCGTCGAGCTGGCCCCGGCGAAGGTGGTCGTCCGGGAGACCGGCGATCCGGAGGTGGTCGTCGCCGGGTTCGACTACCGGGTGCACCACCGGGTGACCGGGCGGACGTTCGAAGCCGCCAACATCCAGGTGCTGCGGGTCCGTGACGGCCTGATCGTCAGCAGCCGACCACCACGACCACCTCGCCCTCGTCGTGGCCGGCGGCCACCTGCCCCAGCCGGTGGCTGCGCTCGAAGGCAAGTAGCCCGGGAAGGACTGCAACCGGATCGGGCCGTCGGCCGGAAGTGGAGGCGAGGGGTTGTCGGTGTCACGCGTGACATCAGCCCATTCTTGATCAATGACTTGGTCGGCAAGGTAAGGATCAACAGTGAGAAATGCGCCGCGCTGGGCCCGCTGGATCGTTCCGCTCGCACTCCTGCTCGTCTGGCTCGGCATCGGCGGCACGCTCGGACCGTACGCGGGGAAGCTGCGCGAGGTCGCCACCAACGACCAGGCGGCCTTCCTGCCGCGGAGCGCCGAGTCGACGCAGGTCCTCGAAGCCCGCAAGGCGTTCGAAGCATCGGCGACCATCCCCGCCATCGTCATCTGGACGGCCGACGGAGGCAGCCGGGTGACCGTCGGGCAGCAGGAGGCCGCCGGGCGGGCGGTCGCAGACCTCGACGGCAAGCCCGGCATCGCTGCCCCCGCCGCTCCGGCCACCGTCTCGGCCGACGGGCTGGCGATGCAGGCCGTCGTGCCGCTCGCGCCCGACCTGGGCGACCGGCTTCCCACCGTCCTGGACGAGGTGCGCCAGGCCGCTCAGCGGGTTCCGGGTACCTCGGTCCAGATCGCCGGACCCGCGGCCAGCCAGGCCGACCTGTCCGACGCGTTCGCCGGCATCGACGGTCTGCTGGTGGGCGTGGCGCTCGGAGCAGTGCTCCTGATCCTGCTGCTGGTCTACCGCAGCGTGCTGCTGCCCCTGGTGATCATCATCAGCGCGGTGTTCGCGCTCGGCCTGGCCTGCGCGGTGGTCTACGCGCTGGCCGACCGGGGCGCCGTCCGCGTGGACGGCCAGGTCCAGGGGATCCTGTCGATCCTGGTGATCGGGGCCGCGACCGACTACGCCCTGCTCGTCGCAGCGCGGTTCCGGGAGGAGCTCGCCGCACGCGGCGACCGTACGGAGGCGGCTCTGGCCGCCGTGCGCCGGTCGGCCGGAGCGGTCACCGCCAGTGCGGCAACCGTGGCCCTGGGCCTGCTGGCCCTGCTGGCGAGCGATCTGACGAACAATCGCGCCCTCGGCCCGGTCGGTGCGATCGGCATCGTCTGCGCCCTGTTGAGCTCGCTGACCTTCCTGCCGGCCGCTCTGGTCCTGCTGGGCCGGGCCGCGTACTGGCCCGCCACCCCCAAGCCGGCCGACGCCACGGCCGAGGGCCACCGCGTGTGGCGCCGGATCGCCGGGCTGATCGACCGGGCGCCGCGGCGCGTGTGGGTGTCCACCGCCCTCCTGCTCGTGGTCCTGGCCGGGTTCGCTCCCGCCCTGTCGTCCAAGGGCGTGCCACTGGACGAAATCTTCGTCAACGACGCGCCCTCGGTCGGCGCCCAGCAGACCCTTGCCCGGCACTTCCCCGGCGGCTCGGGCAACCCGGCCGTCATCATCACCGACGCCGGGCGGGCCGCCGAGGTACGTGCGGCCGCCGAGGGCACGGACGGTGTTGCCTCGGTCGTTCCCGCCACCGAGAGCGGCAGGCCGGGCCCGGGAGCGCCTCTGGTCGTGGACGGCCGGGTGCGTCTGGACGCCACGCTGGACGCGGCGGCCGACAGTGACGCCGCGAAGGAAACGGTCCAGCGGCTGCGCGAGCGGGTGCACGCGGTACGGGGGGCCGACGCGGTGGTCGGGGGCTACACGGCCCAGCAGTTCGACACCCAGCAGACCGCGGCCCGCGACCGTACCGTGATCGTTCCGGTCGTACTCGGCATCATCCTGCTGATCCTGGTCGCACTCCTGCGCTCCGTGCTCGTCCCCGTCCTGCTGGTGGCGACGGTCGCCCTCAACTTCCTCGCGACGCTGGGGGTGTCCGCACTCGTCTTCGAGCACCTGCTCGGCTTCAGTGGAACGGACGCCTCCGTACCGCTCTACGGGTTCGTGTTCCTGGTCGCCCTCGGCGTCGACTACAACATCTTCCTCATGTCCCGGGTCCGCGAGGAAACCCTCACCCTGGGCACCCGCGAGGGCGTCCTGCGCGGGCTCGTCACCACGGGCGGGGTCATCACCTCCGCCGGCGTGGTCCTCGCCGCGACCTTCGCCGCGCTGATGGTGATTCCCCTGGCCTTCCTCGTCCAGATCGCCTTCATCGTCGCGTTCGGCGTCCTCCTGGACACCCTCGTCGTACGCTCCCTGCTGGTACCGGCCCTCATCATCGACATCGGCCCGCGCGCCTGGTGGCCCAGCTCCCTCGCCCGACCGGGCAAGGGCTCCGCCCCGCGGACCGCTCAGGCGGCGCAGGCGCAGTGATCACTGAGCGCGCCTCCACCGTCTCCGGACATACCTGGCGTAACTTCCGGCAAGGGAGGTGACCGCGGCCATGCGAAAGACAGACGGACGGGACGCGGACGTAGTGGTCGTCGGGGCGGGCGCGGCCGGGCTGGCGTGCACGGTGGACCTCATCGCCGCAGGCCTGCGGGTCCGCCTCCTCGAGGCCTCCGACGCCGTGGGCGGGCGGATGCGCACGGACAGGATCCGAGGGTTCACCTTCGACCGCGGATTCCAGGTACTCAACACCTCCTACCCCCAGGTCAAACGCCGCCTCAACCTCCGCGACCTGCGCCTGCGGCCGTTCACTCCGGGCGTTCTGGTGCACACCGCCGAAGGGCCGCGGCGGTTCACCGACCCCACCCGCCTGCTCCGGGAGAGCAGCGACCTCCTCCCGGGCCGGCTGGCCTCCGCCCGCGACCTCGCGGCACTCGGGGTGCTCTCCGCCCGCGACATGCTCACACCGCCGACGCGCCTGCGCGCCCGGTCCGACACCACGACGCTGACCGCCCTGGCCGATGCCGGCCTCTCACCCGGCTTCGTGGAGACCTTCTTCCGGCCCTTCCTGTCCGGCGTGTTCCTGGAGGACCGGCTGGAGACCTCGGCGCGCTTCTTCCACTTCGTGTGGAGGAGCCTGCTGCGCGGCACCACCTGCCTGCCTGGCGAAGGCATCGGCGCCGTACCCGCCCAGCTCGCCGCAGGACTCCCCGACGGCGTCCTGCAGACCGACACACCGGTCGCCTCCCTCACCGCCGAAGGCGTGGTCCTCGCCGACGCCGGCGAAGTGATCGCCCCCGCAGTCGTGGTGGCCACGGGCCACGGCGTGGCAGCCCGACTGCTCCCCGGCCTCGACGTACCCCGCGGCAGGACGGTCACCACCCTCTACCACGCGGCGGACCGATCACCCCTGGCCGAGCCGACGCTGTTGATCGACGCGGGGCGCCGCTTCCTGAACACCTGCGTACTCACCGAGGTCCACCCGGGCTACTCCCAGGACGGGCGGGCCCTGGTCTCGACCTCCGTCCTCGGCAAGCCGGGCCACGTGGACGAGGCCGCCGTACGGGTGGCCCTCGCCGAGGCGTACCGCAGTTCCGACACCGAGAACTGGGAGGCCGTCCACCGCGTGACCGTCCACGACGCGCTCCCGGCGATGCCGTCGCCCCTGCCGCTCTCCCGGACCACACGCTTCACGCCAGGGCGATACGTGTGCGGCGACCACCGGGCGACGGGCTCGCTGCAGGGCGCCCTCGCCTCCGGTACGCGTGCCGCCCGCGAGGTCCTTGCCGACCTGCGGAAGTAGTACGGGCCCATGGGCAGGACGGTCACCGTGCCGTCACGACTGCGCCGCGAGGGCGAGCTCCTTCACGAGCGTCCGGCGCGGTCAGGAACGCGATGCGCATGGCGCCCACTCCCTTCGCCGGGATTCCCGCACTCCCGCGCGTCTTCGCCGACCGGTGGCCCTCAACCGCCGTGCGGCGGAGCACACGTCCCGACCGTACGGCGGCGTACCGCCGGGGGAGACACCGCCCGGCGAGCTGAACATCTGAGCGGGCCCCGCGCGGAGTGGGACGCCGGCAAGGCGCCCGCGCGGGTGCGTACCGTCCGGACTCCCCGCACGATGTCCGTGTAGGTCTACCCGTATCCGTACCGGTCCCGCGGCGAAGGAGATGGCCATGTCCTCGGACTCCGACGCGACCGCCGGGTGCCGGCTGATGCTGGTACGACACGCGAAGGCCGTGCCGAAGCACGCGGCCGAGGACTTCGAACGCTCCCTGAGCGACCGCGGACACGCCGACGCGCCGGAGACGGGGCGCTGGCTTGCCGAGTCCGGCTTCGAGCCCCATCTGGTGCTGTGTTCCCCGGCCCGCAGGACACGGCAGACATGGCAGCTGATCGCCCCGGCACTGCCGGACGTGCCGCCCACCGTGTACGACGACAGGCTCTACAACGCGGCGCCGAACGTGCTGGCCACCGTACTCGCGGAGCGGGGAGCGGGACTGGGCCGTCTGATGCTGGTCGGTCACAACACCGGCATCCACGAGCTGGCCACGGCCCTGTGCGGGACCGGCCCGCCGGAACTGCTGGAACGGCTCAGGGAGGGGCTCCCGACGTCGGGAGTCGTGGTGGTGGACCTGCCGGGCGGATGGGCGGACCTGAACCCGGGCGACGGCCACCTGACCGCCTTCTGGGCACCCGCCCACTAGTAGTGCTTTGTTATCTGGTCTTGTCACGTCGGGTGTGCGGTAGTTCGCTGGCTGTATGAGGGCTGGGGAACTTGCGGCGGTCAGGGCTCGG
>NZ_JBSGXU010000314.1:0-5706 GCF_053610205.1 Streptomyces sp. NPDC054932
GGGGCCGGGCGGAGCCCGGATCAGGCGGCCGTGCCGAGCCAGGTGCCCACCGCGTAGGTCACGGCCATGGCCAGGGCGCCGCCCAGGACGTTGCGGGCGACCGCCCTCGGCACCGGGGCCCCGCCCAGCCGTGCGCTGATCACCCCGCACAGCGTGAGCACCGCCAGCACCGTCACCGGCACCCGCGCCGACGGCCCCGGCAGGATGATCGCGAGCAGCGGCAGCAGCGCCCCCACGGTGAAGGCGATCAGGCTGGCGAAGGCCGCGTGCCACGGGTTGGCCAGCTCGTCCGGGTTGATCCCGAGCTCCACCCGGGCATGGGCCCGCAGCGCGTCCCGCTCCGTCAGCTGCTCGGCCGCCTCCCGCGCCACCTCCCGGCTGAGCCCCCGCCCGGCGAGCAGATCGGTCAGTTCGTCGAGCTCCGCCTCCGGCTCCTCGGCCAGTTCCCGGCGTTCCATGTCGAGCGCGGCCCGTTCGGAGTCCCGCTGGGAGCTCACGGAGACGTACTCCCCCGCCGCCATCGACAGCGAGCCCGCCAGCAGCCCGGCGACACCCGCCGCCAGGATCGCCGGGCGCGAGGTGGTGGCCCCGGCCATGCCGACCACCAGACCCGCGGTGGAGATGATCCCGTCGTTGGCGCCGAGCACACCCGCGCGCAGCCAGTTGAGCCGCGTGCTGATCTCCGCGCTCTGCGAGCCGTCGCCCTCGCCGTGCGCCTCGATGTGCGCCCGGCCGGGCCGCTCGCCCGCGCCGTCGCTTGCCGTCACGCCCCCACTGTCGCGGCCCGGGGCGTACGGGGCCACCCGGCGGGCCGGTCCGGGGTGCGCGGGTCCCGCCCCCGTACCAGGGTGGAGGGGTGAGACGCGGACGCGAGGAGCCGGGCAGGCTGCGCGGGGAGCCGCCGCCGCGCTGGGCCCGGATCGCGCCCGTGGTGGCCCTCGTGGCGCTGGTGCTCGCGCAGGCGGTCACCCCGGACGTGGAGCTGGGCTTCTTCCTGGCGGGCCTGCCCCCCGTGGCGGCATTCGCCTACGGGGCGGGCGGGACCGCGGTCTTCGCCGCCGTCGTCCTCCTGCTGCTGGGGCTGCCGACCCTCGGCGTCGGCCATGCCCGCGGCACGGACCTGGCCACGGTGGCCGCCGTCGGACTGCTGAGCGTGGTGATCGCCTGGGTCCGGCAGCGGCGGGACGCGCAGCTGGTCAGCGTGCGCACGGTGGCGGAGGCCGCTCAGCTCGCGGTCCTCCCCCCGGTGCCGGAGCGGGTGGGTCCGGTGCGCTGCTCGGGCCTCTACCGGGCGGCGCAGCAGGGCACGCTGGTGGGCGGCGACCTGTACGACGTGCGGGCCGGGCCGTACGGGGTGCGCGCTCTGGTCGGGGACGTGCAGGGGCACGGCCTGGCGGCGGTCGGCACGGTGGCGGCGCTGCTCGGGGCCTTCCGCGAGGCCGTGATGGACGACGCCGGGCTGGGGGCGGTCGCGGCCCGGCTGGACCGGCGGTTGGTGGCGGACGCCGCGGCCGGCTCGGTCGAGCATCCGGAGCTGTTCGCGACGGCGGTGCTGCTGGAGTTCCCGCCCGGGCTGGAACTCGTACGGATCGTGTCGTGCGGGCACCCGCCGGCCCTGCGGGTGCGCGGGGCCGCGGTGGAGGAGGTGGCCGTGGAGCCGGGGCCGCCGCTGGGCCTCGGGCTCGCCGGCCCGGCCCCGCCGATGGTGACGGAGCTCCTCGTGCACCCCGGGGACCAGCTGCTGCTGCACACCGACGGCGTGACGGAGGCCCGCGACGCGGCGGGCAACTTCTACCCGCTGGCCGCCCGGGTGCCCGTACTGGCTCGGGACCCGGGAGACCTGGTCGGCGCGGTGTGGCGGGACCTCGCGGCCTTCACGAACGGCGGTCCGCACGACGACGTGGCCCTGCTGCTGCTGTCCCTGGACGGATCGGACCGGGGTGGGTCCGGCGGCCCCGACCGTCCTCGGTAGGTCGGGGCCCCGGCACTGCGAGCGCGGCTACGACTCCATGATGAACGCGCGCACCATCTTGCAGGTGACGTTCGACGGCCGGTGGATCCCCGTCCGGACGGCCATCGTCCGGATCTTCCGGTTGGTGGCACGCCGAGCGTCGTACGTCCCCGAGTCGAGCAGGGATATCGCCAGCCGCATCGCCTTCAGCCGGCGGTTGTGGCTCTCGTACCACTCGCGGGGCAGCCCCGCCGGCAGCGGCTTCTTCTTGACGTGCTGGACGGTGGTGGCAGTGGCCATCTACAGCCTCCCAAACGGTAGTTGGCTTCCTGTCGTTCTCCCTCGATTTTACCGGGGACCACTGACAGAAGACCCTGGCCAGACCGGCTCTGGGTAGGGTTGGCGCCATGGAGATCTGGATCAATCCCGCCTGTTCCAAGTGCCGCAGCGCCCTGACCCTGCTGGATGCGGAGGGCGCCGATTACACGGTGCGCCGCTACCTGGAGGACGTGCCCTCCGAGGACGAGATCCGTGCGGTGCTCGGTCGTCTCGGACTGGAGCCGTGGGACATCACGCGCACCTCGGACCCGCTGGCCCGGGAGACCGGCGTACGGGACCTGCCGCGCGAGGAGACCGACGCGGCGCGCGGGCTCTGGATCGCCCACCTGGCCGCGCACCCGAAGCTCATCCAGCGCCCGATCATCACCGCCGAGGACGGCACGGCCGTGGTCGGCCGCTCCGAGGAGGCCGTCCGCGAGGCCCTGTCCCGCAAGGGCCAGGCGGACACCCACTAGGTCAGGGCGCGAGCCGCCGGGCGATCTCCCCGGCCGCCGTCAGCGGCAGCGCATGGTGCGAGACCCCGGGCAGTACGCCGATGCGCGCGCCCGGCAGCGCCGCGCGTGCGGCCCGGGCCGCACGGCCGGGGTCGTGACAGCGGGCGAGCCCCGCGAAGAGGATGTCGACCTGTGGGCCCGCGAGCCCGGCCAGGTCCGGGCGCGGCCCGGTGACCGGCCGGACGGCGGGGAAGCCGGAGGTCTCCTCCTGCAGCCGCAGCCAGGCCGGATCGAGCGCGGCCGCGCGGGTCTCCCAGGCGAGGAAGGAGCGGATCCGCTCCGGGGTCGGCCGGACCAGCACGGGCAGCGCGCGCAGCACGTAGCCCGGGCGCAGGCCCGCGAAGACCTGGGTCGGGTCGAGCAGCACCAGCCGGCCGATGCGGGCCGGGCGCCGGGCCGCGTAGTGGGCGGCGATCCAGGCACCGTACGAGTGCCCGCCCAGCACCACCGGCCCGTGCGGGCCGGGCCCGCCGGGGGCCGCGCCGGGCACCGCGTCCAGGACCGCGTCGAGCCAGCCGACCAGGTCCACGGCGGACCGGATCGCCCGTCCGGGCGCCGGCACGCTGAGCCCGGGGTCCCCGACCAGGTCCACGGCGTGCACCCGGTGGGTGCGGGCCGCCCCGGCTGCGGCGCAGGCCCCCCACACGGTGGAGGTGGACCCGCCGCCGGGCAGCAGCACCAGCGGCGGGGCGTCGGCCGGGCCGCAGCTGTTGACGCGGGTGACCCCGTACGGGGTGGGCAGGTCGACGGCCTCGACGGGCCCGGGCCACCGGCCGAGCATCTCGTCGTAGGCGGCGCGGAAGGAAGACGTTCGGGGCATGTCCGCTCCAATGTCTCGCCAGGCGATAATCTCGCTCAGCGAGAGATTCTAGGCAGGGGGCGGTATGGACGACAACGGGGAACGGGACCACCGGGAGCCGGTGAGCGGGCAACAGGCGGGCGGGGAACCGGCCGGCACAGAGCCCGACAACCTTCGACTGGTGCACATCCTGAGGGCGGTGACCGTCGAATTCGGCCTGCGCCAGGCGGAATTCGCCACCCGCAACGCCATGCACCCCACCGACGTGCGCGCCCTGATCTGCCTGCTGGACGCGGCCCGCGCGGCCGAACCGGCCACCGCCGGCCTGCTCGGCGCCCGGCTCGGCCTCAACTCCGCGGGCACCACCGCCGTGATCGACCGCCTCGAACGGCTCGGCCACGTGGCGCGGATCCGCGACGACCACGACCGGCGCCGGATCCTGCTGCGCGTGGAGCCGGCCGCGATCCGTCTGGGCCGGGAGTTCTTCGGGCCGCTCATCGACGGGGTGCTCCAGGTCCTCGACTCCTTCGACCCCGCCGAACGGGAGACCGTACGCCGCTTCCTGACGGCCACCCACGCCGTCTTCGCACCGGAGCCGCGCCCATGACCGCCCCCGACCCGGGCGGCTCCGACCCGGGCGGCTCCGACCTCCACCTGGAACTTCCCGCCGAGGGCGCCCGGCGGACCGCGCTCGCCCAGGCCCTGCGCAGCGCCGTACGCAGCGGCCGGCTGGCCGGCGGGACCCGGCTGCCGCCGTACCGGACCCTGGCCGCCGACCTCGGACTGGCCCGCAACGCCGTCGCCGACGCGTACGCCGAGCTGGTCGCCGAGGGCTGGTTCACGGCCCGGCAGGGCTCCGGCACCCGGGTCGCCGAAGGCATCGCGACCACGGACGCGCCGACCGCCACGGCCGGACCCGCGCCCGCGCGCCCCCGCCACGACCTGCTCCAGGGCAAGCCCGACCCCGCCTCCTTCCCGCGGGGCCCCTGGGCGGCCAGCGCCCGACGGGCCATGGCCGAGGCGCCCACCGAAGCCTTCGGCCCCGGTGATCCGCAGGGCCGCCCCGAACTGCGGCGGGCCCTGGCCGGCTACCTGTCCCGGGCCCGGGGCGTGCGCTGCACCCCCGAGAACATCGTGGTCTGCTCCGGCTTCGCGAACGGACTGCGGCTCCTGACGTCCGTCCGCCCCCGCGACTGGGCGGTCGAGGAGTACGGACTCCCCTTCCACCACGGCATCCTGCAGGCGGCAGGGGTCCGCCCGCACCCCGTCGCGGTCGACGAGGACGGCGCACGGACCACCGAAATCCCCTCCCGGGCCCGCACGTTGCTGCTCACACCGGCGCACCAGTTCCCGACCGGCGGCCGCCTGCTGCCCGCACGGCGCGCCGCCGCCGTGGAATGGGCCCGCGGCGCAGGTGGCGTGATCGTGGAGGACGACTACGACGGGGAGTTCCGCTACGACCGCAAACCGGTCGGCGCGCTCCAGGGACTGGCTCCCGAACACGTCGTGTACGCGGGTTCGCTGAGCAAGAGCCTCTCCCCCGCGCTCCGCCTGGGCTGGCTGGTCCTCCCGGACCTCCTCCGCGACCAGGTCCTGGCCGCGAAGGGAATGCGGGAGTCCTGGGCGAGCGCGCTGGACCAGCTGGCACTGGCCGACTTCATCGAGTGCGGTGCGTACGACCGCCACGTCCGCCGGATGCGCTCCCGCTACCGGGGCCGCCGCGACCAGCTGGTCGCCGTACTGGAGGCACACGCCCCGGAGGTCCGGGTGACCGGCATCTCGGCCGGGCTGCACGCCGTACTGGAACTCCCGCCGGGCCGGGAAGCCCCCGCCCTCGCGGCGGCCCACGCTGCGGGCCTGGCCCTGGACGGCCTCTCCTCCTACCGTCACCCGGCGGCCCCGACCCCACCCCGCGAGGGCCTGGTGGTCGGCTACGCGGCGCCCCCGGACTCGGCGTTCACCCGGGCGGTGGGAACCCTGGCGGGCGTGGCGGGCCAGGCATCGGCCCCGCAGCCGCCACCGGAAACGCCCCGACCGTAGAGCCTGGGGGGCTTCGGGGGGGGCGGTGGTCAGGGAGGCGTATGGGGGTTTCCCGTCAGTCCCATCGTCTCTCCGTGTCGGGC
>NZ_JBSGXU010000315.1:0-5649 GCF_053610205.1 Streptomyces sp. NPDC054932
AAGGCGTCCAGTTCCGCGCGGGTCAGGCCGGTCAGGGCGGTGACCTCCTCGGTGCCCACCGCGCCGCAGTCGAGGCCGCGGACCAGGTAGCCGGCCAGCGCCTTGGCGGTGGCCGGCTCGTCCATCACGTCGCCCTCGATCTTGGCCACGTACGCCTTCAGGCGCGCGGCGGCGGCCTCCAGGCCCTCGCGGTAGAAGGTGAAGACGGCCGCGTAGCGGGTCGGCAGGTGCGCCGGGTGCATGTCCCAGCCCTGGTAGTAGGCCCGGGCCAGGGCGCGGCGGGTCAGGCCGTAGTGCAGCTTCCATGCCTCGTGGACGTGCTCGGTGGTGCCGATCGGCAGGACGTTGGTCGAGCCGTCGGAGACGCGTACGCCGGTGCCGGCGGCCGCCACCTGCATGATCGCCTTCGCGTGGTCGGCGGCGGGGTGGTCGCTCGACTGGTACGCGGCGGAGACGCCGACGCAGGCGCTGTAGTCGAAGGTGCCGTAGTGCAGGCCGGTGGCGCGACCCTTGGATGCCTCGATCATCCGGGCGACCGTGGCGGTGCCGTCGGAGGCCACGATGGACTGGCTGGTCTCGATCTGGATCTCGAAGCCGATCCGGCCCGGGCGCAGGCCGCGGGTGGTCTCGAAGGCCTCCAGCAGCTTGACGAAGGCGCTGACCTGCTCGGCGTAGGTGACCTTGGGCAGGGTCAGGACGAGGCCCTCGGGCAGGCCGCCGTGCTCCAGCAGGCCGGAGAGGAAGATGTCCGTGGTGCGGATGCCGCGGTCGCGGACGTTGGACTCCATGCACTTCATGCGGATGCCCATGTACGGCGCGTTGGTGCCGTTGGAGAAGGCTTCCGAGACGAGGCGGGCGGCGCGGGCCGCGGCCTGGTCCTCCTCCTCGTCGGAGCGGACGCCGAAGCCGTCCTCGAAGTCGACGCGGAGGTCCTCGATGGGCTCGCTCCGCAGCTTGGCGCGGACGCGGTCGTAGACCGGTACGGCGAGCTCGTCGGAGATGCCGAGCACCTTGGCGAAGGTGGCGGCGTCCGGGGCGTGCTCGTCGAGGGCGGCGAGGGCCTGGTCGCCCCAGGAGCGGATGGTGTCCGCGGCGAAGACGTCACCGGGCACGTAGACCGTGTGGATGGGCTGCCGGGTGCCGGGGTCGCCCGGGTAGTGGCGCGCGAGTTCCGCGTCCACCGGGGCGAGGGAGGCGCTGATGCCCTCGCTGACCGCGCCTGCGAGGCTCGTCGCCACCTTCTCCTGCTGACCCATCGTGCACTCTCCTCTTTTCCGCTTCACGGAAGCTTAGATCCGCATAGCAGAATTTAGTCACGGGGTTCCGCTCCGTCAATGGTCCCCCGGCCGTCCTGGACAAACGACTCGGGGCCGCGCGGTGAGAATCACCACACGGCCCCGAAGAAGCGATGCTACGAAGAGAAGCGCAGGTCAGGCGGTCAGCCCTTGCGCGCCTTGATCTCCGCGGTCAGCTGCGGGACGACCGCGAAGAGGTCGCCGACCACGCCGTAGTCGACGAGGTCGAAGATCGGAGCCTCGGCGTCCTTGTTGATGGCGACGATGGTCTTCGACGTCTGCATGCCGGCCCGGTGCTGGATCGCGCCGGAGATGCCCGAGGCGATGTACAGCTGCGGGGAGACCGACTTGCCGGTCTGGCCGACCTGGTTGGTGTGCGGGTACCAGCCGGCGTCGACGGCGGCGCGCGAGGCACCGACGGCCGCGCCGAGGGAGTCCGCGAGCTCCTCGATGATGCCGAAGTTCTCGGCACCGTTGACGCCACGGCCGCCGGAGACCACGATCGCGGCCTCGGTCAGCTCGGGGCGGCCGGTCGACTCGCGCGGGGTGCGACCGGTGACCTTGGTACCGGTGGCCAGGGCGCCGAAGGTGACGGCGAGCGCCTCGACGGCGCCGGCGGCCGGAGCGGCCTCGACCGGGGCCGAGTTCGGCTTCACGGTGATGACCGGGGTGCCCTTGGAGACGCGGGACTTGGTGGTGAACGACGCGGCGAAGGCGGACTGCGTCGCGACCGGGCCCTCGTCACCCGCCTCCAGGTCGATGGCGTCGGTGATGATGCCCGAGCCGATGCGGACGGCCAGGCGCGCGGCGATCTCCTTGCCCTCGGCGGAGGACGGGACGAGCACGGCGGCCGGGGAAACGGCCTCGTACGCGGCCTGGAGCGCGTCCACCTTCGGTACGACGAGGTACTCGGTGAACTCGGGGGCGTCGGCGGTGAGGACCTTGACCGCGCCGTGCTCGGCGAGCACCGCGGCGGTGGCGTCGGCACCGGCGCCCAGGGCGACGGCGACGGGCTCGCCGATGCGGCGGGCCAGCGTCAGCAGCTCGAGGGTGGGCTTGCGGACGGCACCGTCCACGTGGTCGACGTAGACGAGAACTTCAGCCATGGGACTGCTCTCCTGCGATTGCGAAGTGTCTGGGGGCTAAGAGGGGTGGCCGAGGTTCTTAGATGAACTTCTGGCCGGCCAGGAACTCGGCCAGCTGCTTGCCGCCCTCGCCCTCGTCCTTGACGATCGTGCCGGCGGTGCGGGCCGGGCGCTGCGCCGCGGAGTCGACCGCGGTCCAGGAGCCCTCGAGGCCGACCTCGTCGGACTCCAGGTCCAGGTCGGACAGGTCCCAGGACTCCACCGGCTTCTTCTTGGCGGCCATGATGCCCTTGAAGGACGGGTAGCGGGCCTCGCCCGACTGGTCCGTCACCGAGACGAGCGCGGGGAGGGAGGCCTCCAGCTGCTCGCTCGCCGTGTCGCCGTCGCGGCGGCCGGTCACGGTGCCGTCCTCGACCTTGACCTCGGAGAGCAGGGTGACCTGCGGGACGCCCAGGCGCTCGGCCAGGATCGCCGGCAGCACGCCCATGGTGCCGTCGGTCGACGCCATGCCCGTGATGACCAGGTCGTAGCCGGCCTTCTCGATCGCCTTGGCGAGCACCAGCGAGGTGCCCATGACGTCGCTGCCGTGCAGGTCGTCGTCCTCGACGTGGATGGCCTTGTCGGCACCCATCGACAGCGCCTTGCGCAGCGCGTCCTTGGCGTCCTCGGGGCCCACCGTCAGAACGGTGATCTCGGCATCGTCGGCCTCGTCGGCGATCTGCAGCGCCTGCTCGACGGCGTACTCGTCGAGCTCCGACAGCAGGCCGTCGACGTCGTCACGGTTGACGGTCAAGTCCTCGGTGAACTGCCGGTCGCCCGTGGCGTCGGGCACGTACTTCACACAGACAACGATCCTCAGGCTCACGCCGGCTCTCCTACCGCATCGTCTTTTCTGGTACCGCCTTATGCAGGCAGCATAGGCGCCTTGTCGGGCGGATCCCGGTCGGGGCGGCCCGCGCTCCGAAGGGAATGTTACTCGTCAGTACACCGTGGGTCCCGCCAAGCCGCAAGGCTGCCGAGCTGTGATCTGCCCAACGCCGTCCGACCCGGCCGAGCAGGGACGATTCAGTCGCGCAACGCGTTGAAGCGCCCCTGGTGGTACAGCAGGGGGCGGCCTTCCCCGGCCGGATCCCCGGCGACCGCCTCAGCGATGATCACACGATGTTCGCCGGCGGGCACACGTGCCACCACCCGGCAGACCAGCCACGCGAGCACGCCGTCCAGCACCGGCACCCCCTGCGGCCCGGCGGCCCAGCCGGTCGAAGGACCGAAACGGTCCGCTCCGCTCCTGGCGAACAGGCCCGCCAGCTCCCGTTGGTGCTCGCCGAGTATGTGGACGCCGAGGTACTCGCTGTCGCGCACCGCGGGCCAGCTCGAGGCCCCGGTGGCGATGGTGAAGGACAGCAGCGGAGGGTCGGCGGAGACTGAATTGAGCGAGGTGGCCGTGAAACCCACCGGCCGCCCGCCGTCCTGGGCGGTGATCACCGCGACCCCGGCGGCATGCCGGCGGAAGACCGACCGCAGCAGGTCGGGCGAGCCGGGGCGGGCCGCGCCGGAGCCCGCGGTCGACATGCCCGGGCCCGCACCTGTGCCTGTGCCGGTACGGGGGGAACGGGGGGACGGAGCCGTGGGGACCGTCGGGACTGTCGGAGCAGTCATCAGGGTTCTGCCTTCTGCCGCGGGACACGCGGGCGCTGTCGGGGATCGGGGACCGGGGCGTTCAGTGGGCCCGACAGCGCGCGCTCGCGTGGCGGACGAGGTCCACATGGACCCGTCCGTAGAGCAGGAGTTCATACCGCATGCCGCCAGCGTGGCGATCTCCCGTGGACACAGTCAAGCGGGATCGGGCAGATGTCAGGCGCGTCACGCTGTGTGCGGGCGCGCGCACCGGCGCTCCGGCCGCCGCGCCGCCCGTCGGCCGGGCCGCGCGTCATACGGCGGCCCCGAGGGCGGCGATCACGTCCACCTTGCGCGGCATCCCGGCCGCCCGTCGCACGATCCGCCCTGCCCGGTCCAGGACCAGCACGGTCGGGGTCTTCTCGATCCCCAGGGCCCGCACCAGTTCGAGTCGCTCCTCGGCGTCGATCTCGATGTGCGCCACCCCGTCGACCATCAGCGCGACCTCGGCGAGGATCCGCCGCGTGGCCCGGCAGGGCTGGCAGAACGCGCTGGAGAACTGCACCAGGCTGGCCCGCTCCCCCAACTCCGCGCCCAGTTCGGCGGCGCCCAGCCGGGTCCGCGCCTCTTCCTGCCCGAGCACCCGCGCTCCCGTCGCCGTATTCGTGTGCGTACGTCATCCTCGTACGCTCATCCGTGGATCGGAGCACTCCGCGGGCCCGCGACATTCCCGGCGTGATGAGAATCTCCCCGGGTAGGGGCTTCTGGACTGGCCAGCGGGCCGCGTATGGGGCACGATCCCCATGGTCGCGTACCTACGCTTCCGTAACTTCCGGCCGGGAGCACCTCCCCAGGCAGAAAGCGGGGTCTCCCCATCATGGCTGAGCTCGTCTACCCTCCCGTGATCGGCGCCGCGCACGGTCTCTTCCGCGCGCTCGACATCCGTATCGACATGAAGGGCACCGAGAACATCCCCCGCAAGGGCGGTGCGGTCCTGGTGTCGAACCACATCGGATACCTCGACTTCATCTTCGCCGGCCTGACAGCGCGGCCGCAGAAGCGGCTGGTCCGCTTCATGGCCAAGGAGTCGGTGTTCCGGCACAAGGTGTCCGGTCCGCTGATGCGCGCGATGAAGCACATCCCCGTGGACCGCAAGCAGGGTGAGGCCGCCTACCAGCACGCCCTGGACTCGCTGCGGTCCGGCGAGATCATCGGCGTCTTCCCCGAGGCCACGATCTCCCAGTCCTTCACGCTGAAGAGCTTCAAGTCGGGCGCCGCGCGCATGGCGCAGGAGGCCGGGGTCCCGCTGATCCCGGTGGCACTGTGGGGCACCCAGCGGCTGTGGACCAAGGGCCGCCCGAAGAACCTCAAGCGCAGCCACATCCCGGTGACGATGCGCGTGGGCGAGCCCGTGGAGGCCCCGGCCGACCAGTACGCGGGCGCCATCACGCGCCGGCTGCGCGAGCGCGTGCAGGAGCTGCTGGACGCCGCGCAGCGCGCCTACCCGGACAAGCCGAAGGGCGCCGACGACTCGTGGTGGCTCCCGGCCCACCTGGGCGGCACCGCGCCGACGGCGGCCGAGGTCCGCGAGGCGGGCTGAGCCCTCCGCTCATGACGTGGGGGGGCCCGGCCCGGGGGGGGGGCGGGGGGGC
>NZ_JBSGXU010000316.1:0-5634 GCF_053610205.1 Streptomyces sp. NPDC054932
CCGCAGGACGAGCGCGCAACCACCCCGCACAGCCGAGAAGAGCCCGCGCGCGCCGAGCCGAGGAGACACCCCGGCACGGCACCACGCACCGACCCGACACCGACACCGCCGAGCCGCCCGCAGGGCAGGACGCCCTGGGCGGCGTACCGGTGCCGGCTTCCCGTCGAACGCTTCGGAAGGAACCACGGAGAGGGCATCAACGTCGTAGATGATATGAAGATAAAGCGCCTCATTGCCGAGCAGATCGGACCCAAGGATTCCGCCGGCCCCGGTGCACCGGGCGCCCCTTCCGCACCCCCGTCCTCACCCGAGGCGGCTCCCCCGCCGCCCTCGCCGTCCGCCCCCACCGACGGTGGCGGCATCCCGTGCGTGGACTGAAACCCCTGACGACGGCGGGCGCCCGCCGCCGCACCGAGGCGCTGCTCCTGGTCTTCGTCATCGCCATCGCCGTGTTCGGGCATGCCGCCGCGGGCCTGGCCATGAACGACGAGCTGCCGCCCAACCTCCCCGGCTTCACCATCAGCCTCACCCTGCTGTCGCTGGTGGGACATCTGGGCGTGCGCCGTTTCGCGGCCTACGCGGACCCTCTGGTCCTCCCGCTCGCCATGCTGCTGACCGGCCTCGGACTGGTACTGCTGCACCGGCTCGATCAGGGCTACATCGAGCGCTACAACTCGGACGCGAACGCCCCCGGCCAGCTGTTGTGGACGGTGGTCGGGGTCGCCGCCTGCCTGCTGGTACTGGCGCTGCTGCGCGACCACCGGCTGCTGCAGCGGTTCATCTACATCACGATGGCCGGCGCGCTGGTCCTGCTGATCGCGCCCGCCTTCTTCGGCGCGGACACCTACGGCGCGAAGCGCTGGATCAAACTCTTCGGGTTCTCGCTGCAGCCCGGCGAGTTCGTCAAGATCATGATCGCGATCTTCTTCGCCGGATACCTGGTCATCCACCGGGATTCGCTGGCCCTGACGGGCCGCAGGTTCCTGGGCATGCAGCTGCCCCCGATGCGCCAGCTCGGGCCGATCATCACGGTGTGGATCGTCTCGATGCTGGTCCTGGTCTTCGAACGCGACCTCGGCACCTCGCTGATCTTCTTCGGCGTGTTCGTGGTCATGCTGTACGTCGCCACCGAGCGCACGAGCTGGATCGTCTGCGGTGTGCTCATGGCCTCGGCGGGCGCCTTCGTGGTCGGCTCGACGGAGCCGCACGTCAAGGCGCGCGTGGCCGCGTGGCTCAACCCGCTGTCGTACTACTGGGAGAACCGGCCGGAGGGAGTCACCTCCGACCAGTCGGCGCAGGCGCTGTTCAGCTTCGGCACGGGCGGCGTCTCCGGCACCGGGCTGGGCATGGGCCACCCCGAGCTGATCGCCTTCGCCGGGCGCAGCGACTTCATCCTGACCACGGTGGGCGAGGAGCTCGGCCTGGCCGGGGTCATGGCCGTACTGATCCTCTACGCGCTCCTCGTGCAGCGGGGGCTGCGGATGGCGCTCGGCGCCCGCGACCCGTTCGGCAAACTGCTCGCGGTGGGCCTGGCCGCGGCGCTGGCCCTGCAGGTGTTCGTGGTCGCGGGCGGAGTGACGGGCCTGATCCCCCTGACGGGCAAGGCCCTGCCCTTCCTCGCCAAGGGCGGCTCCTCCCTCCTGGCCAACTGGATCATGATCGCGCTGCTCCTGCGCATCAGCGACAGCGCGGAACGCCAACGCGAGGCGGACACCCACGGCCCGGCGGAAACAACGATCACGGCGGGGGCGGGGGCGGGGGTTTAGGGGGCGGGGCGGTGAGCGGGAGCCACTCGGGCAGTGGTCAGGGATGTGTATGGGGGTTTCCCGTCAGTCCCATCGTCTCTCCGTGTCGGGCCGGCCCCTCAAGGGCGCTCGTTCCTCGCGTCGCTGCGCGATGGCCTTCGGCCACCCTTGACCGCCCGTCCCGCCCCGGACATACGAAGACTGCCGGGAAACCCCCAAAGGAACGGGCCGGTCCAGGCTTTCAGGGGCGGGGCGGTCGGAGATGGGCGGCTTGGTCGGGGGAGGCGCGTCCAATCGCTACGCGCTCCTCATCTCTCAGCGTCCGACAGCCGTCTTGGGCTGGACACAGGCCGCCCACGAGCCGTGGACGCTTCCCTCTGACCGCGACCGGCGGCCGGACTGACCGCCGGCACTTCACCCATTCCGTAGTGAATCCGGGTCAGGGCGAGGACGACTCCACGAACCGGCGCCCAAAGAGGTGCAATTAGGGCAACCGATTGCCCTCAGGAAGTGCGACCTGGCCGAGGACATTTGCCACCCACGACCCAGACGGCCCGTTCGAGGCTGACCGCACGATTCCCCGGAGAGCTGGACCAACCGTCAGTCGGCCGCCTCGACATTGGCGACCGAGGTGGTGAATTCACGACCGGACGCACCACGGATGTAGGCCAACTCCATCCAGTGCTCAACATGGGCGTCCGAGACGTTCTCATTGATCACGGCCATCAACTCGCCCTCGACGCCTGAAGCGATGTCGCGAACACGGTGGCGCAGGAGCCGGTGCGGCACATATTCGTACTGCTCACTCATCGGACCCCCCTCGCAGAGTGCCGAGGAAGCGCTCCCAGCCGACCAGCGCCCGGTCCAGCAGATCCTCACTGGGCTCACATATGGCCGGCGCCCTCACCAGGGGAACGTCTTCCGCGTCGGCGTGCCCACCTACGGCCCTAGGGTGTCTAGAGAGGAGAAGGAGTGATCGGTTTCATGACCAGCCAGGGCAGCACCCGTCAGCCGAAATACCGGCGGATCGCCGATGCTCTGAGGACGGCGATCCAGGCGGGCGAGTACGGTCCGGGCGACCGGCTGCCGGGTGAGAACGACCTCATGGCCACCTACGAGGTCGCGCGGATGACCGCACGTCAGGCCCTCGGCGTACTGCAGAACGAAGGACTCGCGGAGGCCCGGAAGGGTGCCGGCGTCTTCGTCCGGGCGTTCAAGCCCCTGCGGCGGCGCGGCATCCAGCGCCTGGCCCACGAGCAGTGGGGGTCGGGCCGCTCCATCTGGTCCGTCGACGCCGAGGACCGCGAGCTGGTCGTCGACGGGATCGACGTGCGTGAGGAAGAAGCGGAAGGCCGCGTCTGCGACGCGCTCGGCGTTCCAGCAGGAACGCGCGTGTGGGTCCGCAGCCGACGCTTCGTGCTTGACGGCAGACCTGTTCTCTTCGCGGTGTCGTACCTGCCGTCGGACATCGTTGCTGGCTCTGCCATCGCTGAGGCCGACACCGGACCCGGCGGAACGTACGCGCGCCTGGCAGAGCTGGGGCACGAGCCCGTCCACTTCCGGGAGGAAATCCGCTCCCGGATGCCTTCGGCCGACGAGGCCGAGCGGCTGTCGCTCTCCATGGGCACGCCTGTCATCCAGATCGTCCGTACCGCGTTCACCGAGGGCGGGCGAGCCGTTGAGATCAACGAGATGACACTGGACTCCGCTTCCTACGTCCTGGAGTACGACTTCGACGCCGGAGCCTAGAAGGGGGGACAGTCGCTGTACTCCGTCGGCGGTGGCGGCGGGAGCTGGGGGCGGGAGGTGCGCAGGAGGGTCACCGCCTCCTCGACGCGGCCCAGGTCGACCAGGAGGGGGCCGAGGAGCCACTTGTGCTCCAGGCGGTCCGTGTCCAGGAGGGCGACGGCCTCCTCCGTGCGTCCCGCTCCGGCCAGGAGGCGGGCCAGGCTTTCCACCGCGTACGGGCCTCCGCCCTCGGGGTGTGCCCGGGCGTCCGTGACCGCTTCGTCGAGTCGCCCGCAGGCGGCCATGAGCGGTGCCCGCAGCCGGAACAGTTCCCACTCCTCCCTGCCCCGCCGGGCCTTCAGGGCGTCGAGGTGGGCCAGTCCCTCCTCGGCCCGGCCTTCGGCGGCGTACAGCTCGCACAGCGGGTCGACGATCCAGTCCTCAGAGCTGTCCAGCGCGCGTATGGCCTCGATGGCCTCGGCGCCCCGCCCGTGCCGGGCCAGGAGCTCGGCGAGCAGGATCTGCGTCGTGCAGCGGTCCTCATCCGAGTGGTTCCGGTACGCGTCGACCGCGCCCGCCACGTCTCCGCGCGCCTCCAGCAGTTCCGCAAGCTGCTGGGCGGCTTCCCACGGGCCCGTGGCGGCCGCGTACGCGCGCAGCTCGTCGATCCGGTCGTGTCGGACCAGCAGGTCGGCCAGCGGGTCACGGTTGTTGACGACCACGGGGTCTGACGATAGGAGCACCGCGATCGCTTCGTCCGTCCGGCCCTGCTTCTCGCGCACGGACGCCAGGAGGTTCACCGCGTTGAACGGCTCCCTGTACGTCCCTCCGCACTCCGGGCTGTCGCAGTGTGCGCAGGGGGTTCCGGGGACCAGGCACGCCTCCAGCAGCTCCGCGACCTCGTCGCCGCGTCCCAGCCCTGCGCCCACTTCCACCAGTGCCTCGGCGATGAGCCAGTCGGTCATGTGCGGGACGAGCAGCCCGTACGCCTCCTCGCCCCGTCCGTGCCGCGCCAGCAGCAGAGCCAGGTCCCGCAGAGCGCCCCGCTCCCCGTCCGGCACGAAGGGGCGGACGAGTGCGATGGCCTCGTCGCCCCGGCCCCCGGCGTCCAGCAGGCGCGCGGCCTCCGCAACCGCCGTCCACCAGCCGGTGCCGACGTACGGGGCCAGTACCTCAAGGGCCTCGTCCAGCTCGCCCCGGCCGGCCACCAGACGCGCCCAGGCGCGGGCGCAGAACCAGTCGCCGTCCTCCGCCACGGCCTGCCCGTGCACCACGTCGGCGTACCCGAGGGCGAGGAGGCGGTCGACGAGGTCCGGTGGCACGCACTCGTCGTGCGCGTCGGTCCTGCGGTGAAGTACGGCGGCGTCCATGGCCGAACCCTAAAGGGCGCTCGTCCGACCCCCCGTTCGCACGACCGGACGAGGTCCCTTCCGGTGATTGCCGGCGCCGCGCGGGCCAAGTACGTGCCGGGCCGGGTACGCCCTCTTCGCAACGACGCCGAGCCCCAGGAGATCAACCATGTACGCAGCAGTCCGGCGGTACGAAGGCGTGACCGACCCGGCCGAAGCCGGGCGCCTCGTCGACGAGGGGTTCGTGCCGATCATGCGCCGGGTCCCCGGATTCGTGGCGTACTACTGGGTGGACGCCGGGGGCGGGGTGATGGTTTCCACCAGCGTCTTCCAGGATCGTGCGGGCGCCGACGAATCGATCGAGAGGGCTGCGCAATTCGTACGCGAGAACCTGGCCCAGTTCCTGCCCAATCCTCCGCAGGTCACCGCCGGCGAGGTCGTTGCCTCCGCCTAGAGCCTGCTGCCCGCCCCGCCCCGGGAGGTCGTCGGACGCCCTCGGCCGGCGGGCGGCTCATGCCCGGCCCAGGACGGCCTGGAGACGCTGAGACGTGAGGAGCGCGTAGCGATCGGACGCGCTCCTCCGACCCGGCAGGGCTGCCGCATGGGCCCGTCTGCCGGTCGTGCCCACCCCGCCCCCGCCGGGGTCTCTGGCCGCCCCGTCCTGATCCTTGAAGGCCCGGCCCGTTCCTTTGGGGGTTTCCCGGCAGTCTTCGACTTTCCGGGGCGGGACGGGCGGTCAAGGGTGGCCGAAGGCCATCGCGCAGCGACGCGAGGAACGAGCGCCCTTGAGGGGCCGGCCCGACACGGAGAGA
>NZ_JBSGXU010000317.1:0-5631 GCF_053610205.1 Streptomyces sp. NPDC054932
CCTGTTGGGCTCCCCACCACGGGCTGGGCCCGCGGCCTACCCGGCGGGGAATGGGGGGACGCCCGCCACCCCGCCCGGGGGCTGGGGGGGGGCCTACCCTCCCCCCCACATCCGCCCCCCGGCGGGCCGGGGACGGCATCCGCAGTCGGCCGTACGAATGAACACGGCGGGCCGTGCGGCTCGACAAGGGGGTTCACCGGAGGGGGAACGGCGCGATGGCGGGGTGGCACGCGGTGCGCTGCCGTTCGGTGGGGAGGACGTCCGTACGGAGCGGACGATCAGGGGAATGGAGGAGTACCCACTCCTTTCCACTCTCAACTTATAGCGCACAGGGGGGCTTGCGGCAAGGCCCCGGTGGTACCGCAGAATCGCTCCTCGAAGCCAGGACCTGCGAAAACGGGAGACCCCCATAGTGCGTGCGCTGTTGTCGGTTGATGGATCGTGCGATGAGTTCGCGGCGCGTCCGCAGATTGGAGCCGCTGATATGAACTCCCTGACCACCAGTGCGTTCGACCTTCCCGGCCACCTCTCCCCCAAGGCCGACCCGGCGCTGATCGGCGGCGACGAGAAGCACTTCGCCGCCCTCGCGCAGAGCCTCGAGCAGGCGGTCGCCGAGCTGTCCGACCGCCTCGGTGAGCTGCGCAGAGCGCCCGGCGGCCGGGGCCGGGAGGCGATGGACCGGGACGTGGAGATCCACCGGCTGACGGGGCGTCTGCGGGCCCTGCGGCGCTTCGGATTGGACCTGTGCCTCGGGCGCATCGTCGGTGCGGACGACCCCGAGCCCGTCTACATCGGACGGCTCGGTCTCACCGACGGCGCGGGGGGCCGGCTGCTGATCGACTGGCGTTCGCCCGCGGCCGAGCCGTTCTTCGCCGCGACCCATGCCAACCCGATGGGTCTGGCGAGCCGCCGCAGGTACCGCTGGACCCGCGGCCGGATCGGTGACTACTGGGACGAGGTGTTCACCGCCGACGGGTTCGAGGGGCACGCCGCGCTCGACGACCAGTCCGCATTCATCGCGAGCCTGGGCAGCAGCCGCTCGCCGCGCATGCGCGATGTGCTCGGCACCATCCAGTCCGACCAGGACGCCGTCATCCGCGCGGGTTCCCGCGGCGCTCTCGTCGTCGACGGCGGTCCGGGTACGGGCAAGACCGTGGTGGCGCTGCACCGCACCGCCCATCTCCTCTACTCCGACCCCCGTCTCGGCCACCGGCGGGGCGGCGTGCTGTTCGTCGGTCCGCACCAGCCCTACCTGTCCTATGTGGCCGACGTCCTGCCCAGCCTCGGTGAGGAGGGCGTGCAGACCTGCACCGTGCGGGACCTCGTCGACGAGGGGGCGGGAGCGGTGGCCGAGGCCGACCCGGCGGTGGCGCTGCTGAAGTCGTCCGCGGAGATGGTGAAGGCGATCGAGAAGGCCGTCGGCATCTACGAGGAGCCGCCCACCGGGGGGATGACGGTCAGCACCCCCTGGGCCGACGTCCGGCTCGGGCCGGAGGACTGGGCAGAGGCGTTCGAGGCGGCCGCCGGCACCCCGCACAACGAGGCGCGCGAGCTGATCCGGGAGGAGCTGCTGACGATCCTGCTCGACAAGCTCGACGACGAGGACCTCTCGCCCGATCTGTTGCGCAGGGCGCTGCAGCACGACGAGGAGCTGACCGGGACGCTCGACCGAGCCTGGCCGACGATCGACGCGGCCGACCTCGTCGGCGACCTGTGGTCGGTGCCGTCCTACCTGCGGATGTGCGCTCCCTGGCTCAGTCGCGAGGACGTGTCGGCGTTGCAGCGCGCGGACGCCCACGCCTGGACGGTCTGCGACCTGCCCCTCCTGGACGCGGCCCGGCAGCGGCTCGGCGACCCGGAGGCGGCACGGCGGCTGCGGCGACGGGGCGCGGCGGTCGCCGCCGAACGCGAGCGCATGTCCGGTGTCATCGACGACCTGCTCGCGGCCGACGACGACGGCGAGGGCGCCGTGACGATGCTGCGCGGCAAGGACCTGCAGGACAGTCTGATCGACGAGAGCGCGCTGCCGGGCACGGACCCCGACCGGCTCGCCGGCCCCTTCGCCCACATCGTGGTGGACGAGGCCCAGGAACTGACCGACGCGGAGTGGCAGATGCTGCTGCTGCGCTGCCCGTCCCGGAGCTTCACCATCGTCGGGGACCGCGCCCAGGCCAGGCACGGGTTCACGGAGTCGTGGCGGGAACGGCTGGAGCGGATCGGGTTCGACCGGATCGAGGTGGCCTCCCTGAGCATCAACTACCGGACGCCCGAAGAGGTCATGGCGGAGGCCGAGCCGGCCATCCGGGAGGCGCTCCCGGACGCCAACGTACCGACCTCCGTCCGCAGCAGCGGTGTCCCCGTCGTCCACGGCTCCGTCGCGGAGCTGGACCCGGTCCTCGACAGCTGGCTCGAAGCGCATGCCGACGGGGTCGCCTGCGTGATCGGCGCTCCCGCCTTCCGGGCGACGTCCCGTGTCCGGTCGCTGACCCCGGGGTTGTCGAAGGGGCTCGAATTCGACCTGGTCGTCCTCGTCGACCCGCAGGCCTTCGGCACGGGGGTCGAAGGAGCGGTCGACCGTTACGTCGCGATGACCCGGGCGACGCAGCGACTCGTGATCCTCACGAGCTCCTGACCCCCGGCAGGGCCACCGGTCGCGGGCGGGGGCGCGGCCCCGGTCCGCGCCGCCGCCGGACCGCCGGGGCGAGGAGGACCAGGGCGACCGCGGCGCCGTACGCGATCGCGCTCAGCGCCGACCGGTGGCCGAACACCGGAGCCAGGAGGTAGACGGCCGCGCCCGCGAGGGCGATGCCCAGCCATTCCCAGCGTCCGTCCATGGCCACGAGGGCGATCAGGAGCAGGGCGTACCAGGAATAGCCGGGGGTCAGGAGCGCGAAGGCCCACCCGGTGACCAGGAGCGCTCCGCTCCACGGGCGGTGCGGGTCGCCGCGCCGCATCACGTGGAGGGACACGCCCGCCATCGCGGCGAGGAGCACCGGGAACGCCCAGCTGTCGGGCAGGACGAGGCGGAGCAGGGCGTAGCGGGAGCCGGCGGAGGGGTCGTCGTAGCCCTCCTCGTCCACGTAGCCGCCGAGGTAGCCGAGGACCGAGCCGTGCGAGAGGAGGACGTAGGGCAGGTAGGCGAGCAGGGTGAAGGCGGCGGCGGGGGCCAGCACCGCGGCCGCGTCACGGACCCGGCGCACCCCGGACAGCGCGCCGGGCAGTACGACGGCCGGCATGAGTTTGGTGGCGACGGCGGCGCCCAGGACCATGCCTCCGGCTGCCCGCCGGCCGGTGCCGTGCGCCGCGACGAGTCCGAGGCCGATCACGGCGAACAGCACTCCCAGGACGTCCACGTGCGCGTTGTTCACGGCCTCGATCGGTACGGCGGGACACCAGGCCCAGTAGCCGGCCCGGTGCAGGTCGCGGCCCCGGCGGCGCAGGATCAGCAGCAGGGCGCCGGTCACACCGAGGGAGAGGAGACCGGCGCCGGTCTGGAGCGGCCCGTGCCGGGCTCCCTCCGGGGCGAGTTGATCGACCGCGAGGAAGTACGCCTCGGCGACGGGCGGGTAAATGGTGTGCACGGCGGGCCGGTTGATCCGGGTGCAGTGCGCGACGGCGCCCCCTCCGGGGATGCGGGCCAGGTCCGGTCCCGCGCAGGCGGCGCCCGTGGGGAAGAGCCAGGGGTCGCGCAGCCGGGCCGGTCCCGGATCCTGCGGGGCGTGGTCGTAGGGCGAGACACCGGCCGACTGGACCCGGCCGTCCCAGGCGTAGCGGTAGGAATCGGTACTGGTACGGGGCGGCGCCACCAGCCCGGTCGCCGTGACGGCGAGCGCCCCGGCGAGGAGCAGGGGCACGACGTGGGCGGCCGGGACCCTGCGCAGCGCGAGCAGGGCGAGGGCGAACAGCACCCAGCAGGCCGCGTACCGGCAGAACAGCCCGGCGGGGTCGGTGAAGTAGCCGTCGTGGCGGACAGTGAGGACGAGGACGGCGGTGAGGGCGGCCAGGGCCGCAGCGGTGAGGGCGGTGGCGGCAACGGGGGCGTCAGCGCGGGCGGCAGTGGGAGCGGGGGCGGTACGCGGTTTCACGTCCGCAGCGTTCCAGCAGCGGGACCGGAATCGGGGTCGGCGGCCCCGCACGTCCGCATTCCGTAAGGTGTTGCAGCGACCCGCACGGGCGCCGGCGGGGGTGTCATGGGCCCATGCGTTTCACTCCTCCCCACGGCCCGCCGGTCACCTTCAGGGCACGGCTGCACGACGCCCGTACCGCGACGGTCATCGGCCGCCTGCTCGGGCTCGCCGTCGTCGTCTGTTTCGCCACCGGCGTGCTCAGCCACTACCTCCAGCACCCGCCGGTCTGGCTTGCCGACCGGCTGCCGAGCCGCCCGTACTGGGGCTACCGGTTCACCCAGGGCCTGCACGTGGCCTCCGGCACGGCCGCGATCCCCCTGCTCCTGGCCAAGCTGTGGGCGGTCTACCCGCGGCTCTTCGCGTGGCCGCCGGTGCGCTCCGTGCGGCACGCGCTGGAACGCCTCTCCGTGGCCGTGCTCGTCGCCGCCGCGATCTTCGAGCTGTTCACCGGGCTGCTGAACACCTTCCAGTGGTACCCGTGGCCGTTCTCCTTCGTGCCCGTGCACTACGCCGTCGCGTGGCTCCTCCTGGGAGCGGTGCTGCTGCACGTCGCCGTTCAATGGCCGCGGATCCACGGCCACTTCACCCGCAGCTCCCCCGGCACCCTGGCCCTTCCCGCGGCCGACGGGCCGGACCGGCGGCAACTGCTGGCGGCCGTCGCGGCAGCGGCCGGCGCGGTCACGCTGACCACGGTCGGGCAGTCCGTCACCGCGCTCGGTCCGCTGGAGCTGTTCGCTCCGCGCAGCCCGGACCACGGTCCGCAGGGGCTGCCCGTGAACCGCACGGCCGCCGCGGCGCGCGTCACCGGGGCCTCGCTGGCCGGCTGGCGGCTGACCGTGGCCGGGCCGCGGCCGTACAGCCTCACGCTGGAGGAGCTGCGCGCGCTCCCCCAGCACGAGGTGACCCTGCCCATCGCCTGCGTGGAGGGCTGGAGCAAGTCCGCCCGGTGGACGGGGGTACGGGTACGGGACCTGCTGGAGCGCGCCGGCGGGGGCGCGGGCGCGCGCTGCCGGGTGGTGTCGCTGGAAGTGGCGGGCGCCTACCGGGTGATGGAGATGGGCCGCCTGTACGCGCAGGACCCGCTCACCCTGCTGGCCCTGCGGCTCAACGGAGAGGTGCTGTCCCTGGACCACGGCTGTCCGGCGCGGATCATCGCCCCGAACCGGCCGGGCGTGCTCCAGACGAAGTGGGTCGGCCGGCTGGAGGTGGCGTGATGGCGTACCGGTACGTGTGTGGTGGCCTCGGCCTGGTCCTGATGACCTTCGGCGGCCTCCTGCTGGTGCGGGAGCCCGAGCCGTGGCGGATCGGGCTGTGGCTCGCGGGCGGGGTCCTCGTGCACGACGGGCTGGTCGCCCCGCTGGTCCTCGCGGTCGCGGCGCTCTGCGCGGCGGCGGGCCTGCGCCTGCGCGGGGTCCCGCGCGCCGCGCTGATCGTCGCGGGTTCGCTGACGGTGATCGCCCTGCAGGCGCAGCTGCGCGCCGGCGGCGTGGCCATCGCGTCGGGG
>NZ_JBSGXU010000318.1:0-5510 GCF_053610205.1 Streptomyces sp. NPDC054932
TCCCTTCCGGGAGGCGCGGCCGCCGCCGTTCTCGTTGTCCGGGCGGGCATCCCCGGCGGGTCCGCGCGGTGTCCGTCCGGGTCCGTCCGGGGTCCGCGGCAGAGCCCTCGATCAGATGTTCACCGGCTGACTGGATCTTTTCGAGTCGAAAACCGGGACAGATACCTGCAAACTGACCTGGCCGGGGTCTTCCTGGCTCCTGCGGGGAGGAGGTAGGAGTGCGCACGAGGCCGAGCCGAGTCGTATCCGTGCTGGTCACGTCCGTGATCCTGACCGGACTCCTGGTCCCCGGAGCGGCCGCGCAGCCCGTGGGGGAGGAGCCCGCACCCGGTCCCGAGTCCATGGCCCCGGCCGCCGCGGAACTCTCCGACATCCCCGCCGAACCCCCCACCCAGCCCGCGCGGCCCGCCGGGAGCGAACTCTTCGGCGCCGACTGCGACACCGTGATCCACGGCTCGCAGGTGACGGCGTTCTGCCACAACGCCTACCCGGAGACCGACCTCGTGCGGCTGCACGTCGAGTGCGACCGCTGGTGGGACGTGGACGGCGACGGCGTCGCCGTGACCGTCGGACCGGCCGGCCGGGTCGAGCTCGTCGGCCGCTGCTGGAAAGAGGTCCGCTCGGTCTGGGTCAGCCACCGGCGCCCGTGAGCGGCTCCTCCTCGTTCCCGCCGAGGCACGCGAACGGATAGCCCGCCGCCTCCGAGGCCGCCGCGTCCCCGTCCCCCCGCCGGATCGCCTCGATCAGCCGGGCGTGGTCCAGGTGGGCGGAAGGGTGCAGCTCGGTCCCCACGTCCGCCCGCAGCCAGTCGGCCACCAGCTCACCGAGGTCCGCATACAGCCCGATCAGTACGTCGTTGTGCGAGGCGGTCACCACCGCCATGTGCAGACTCACGTCCGCCGCCACGAAGACCTCCGCGTCCCCGCCCGCCCATGCTTCCTCGCGGCGCGCCAGCAGGGCGTCCAGCTGGACGAGGTCCCGCTCGGTGCGCCGCTCGGCCGCAAGCCGGGCCGCCGAGGACTCCAGGGTCGAACGCAGCTCGGCGATGTGGCGCGGCTCGGCCGAGGCGAAGCGGCGGTGCATGACGCCCGCCAGCTCACTGGTGGCGATCACGTACGTGCCGGAGCCCTGCCGGATGTCGAGCAGGCCGTTGTGCGCCAGCGCCCGCACGGCCTCGCGCACCGTGTTGCGGGCGACGCCGAGCAGCTCGACGAGCTCGGGCTCGGTCGGGATGCGGGAGCCGACCGGCCACTCGCCGGAAGTGATCTGGTTCCGCAGCTGGGCGATCACCTGATCGACGAGGGCGGAGCGCCGGGGCGAGGTCAGCGGCATGGGTTCCTCTCGAAAGCGACTGGACAACCAATCATCCCATGATTCTATGATGGTTCAATGTCCGACGAAGAAACCCAGACCATGAACCGCGAGCCGGTCGTGCGCACCACCCCTGACCGGCACCTTCCCGCCCCCGCCCAGGTCGCCCCGACCTGGCTCGGTCCGGTGCTCATCGTCGGAATCGTGCTGGCCGCCCTCAACCTGCGGCCCGCCATCACCAGCCTCGGCGCCCTCTTCGAGGAGACCCGCACGGGTCTCGGCATGAGCGGCACCGTCGCCGGACTGATCACCTCCGTCCCCGCCCTCTGCTTCGCCGTCTTCGGCGTCACCGCACCCCGGCTCTCCCGCCGCTTCGGCCCGGCCGCCGTCGTCTGCGCCGGCATGGCCGCCGTCGCCACCGGCCTGCTGATCCGCCCCTTCGCGACCGGCGCCGTCGGCTTCCTCGCCGCCAGCGCCCTCTCGCTCGCCGGCATAGCCCTCACCAACGTGCTGCTCCCGGTGATCGTCAAGCGGTACTTCCCGGACCGGGTCGGCACCATGACCGGCCTCTACTCCATGTCCCTGGCCGCCGGCACCTCGCTCGCCGCCGCCGCCACCGTCCCGCTGACCGGCGCCCTCGGCGGCAGCTGGCGCACCGGCCTGCTGATCTGGGCCGTGCTCGCCCTGGTCGCCGTACTGCCCTGGCTGCCCGTCGCCCGCGCCTCCCGGCGCGCCGACCGGGCCGCGACCGCCGCTGCCGCCGCCGGGTCCGGCGCGCGGGCCGCCGTACCGGCCGACACCGGCCCGCGGATCGTCCGCAGCCGCACCGCCTGGGCCCTGGCCTGCTACTTCGGCCTCCAGGCCACCGGCGCGTACATCACCATGGGCTGGCTCCCGCAGATCTTCCGCGACGCCGGGGTCTCCGCCTCCACCGCCGGAGTGCTGCTCGCCGTCACCATGGTCATGGGCGTCCCGCTCGCCTTCGTCATCCCCGGCCTCGCCGCCCGGATGAAGAACCAGGGCGCCATCGCCGCCACCCTCGGCGTCTTCGGCCTCACCGGCTACCTCGGTCTCTACTTCGCCCCCGCCGCCGGCGCCTGGGCCTGGGCGCTCCTGCTCGGCATCTCCAACTGCGCGTTCCCCCTCGTCATCACCCTCATCGGGCTGCGCGCCAAGTCCCCGGCCGGCGTGGTCAGGCTCTCCGCCTTCGCCCAGAGCACCGGCTACCTCATCTCCATCCCCGGCCCCCTCGTCATCGGCGCCCTCTACCAGCACAGCGGCGGCTGGGACCTGCCGCTCGCCCTGATGGCCGGACTGCTCGTACCGCAGATCGCGCTGGGCATCCTGGCAGGACGGGACCGCACGATCGAGGACGAATGCGGCATGGGAGACTGACCGGCATGTCGCCCGTACTTGAACCGAATCCGCAGCACGGCCGCAAGAAGCTCGGCCTCGTGCTCGGCGCGATGCTCGTCGTGACCGTGATCATCTCCGTCATCGCCACGATCGCCTCCCCCTGAGCGAGCTCTCCCCGGGGCGGGTGGTGGGGCTGACCCCACCACCCCCTAGGGGGCCAGGCTCAGGGTGAAGTGGGGTGCGTCCCGGATGGGAACCACCGCCCCGGATCCATAGATTCGATGCGTAGGCAGCGAGTCGGTCCGGTCCACACCCACGGAGGCGGTCATGTCGGCCCCCATGCACATCAGGCCCCTCCCACCCGGCCCGTCAGGCCCCCGGGCCCGCGCCGCCACGGGCGCCGGCACCCGGCTGCACTGGTGGGCGCTGGCCCTGCCCGCGCTCGCGTTCGGGCTCCTGCTGCTGCTCCTCGCCGGATCCGGTGAGGCCCACGCGGCCACCGGCGAGGTCTCGGGCCTGGTCCAGGTCGCCGAGCAGCTCCTGCGCGCCGTCGACTGACCTCCCGTGCCCCCTCCCCTCCAGGGAGTGAGCCCCCCCAACACCCTGCGCCCCGTGGCTCGTTTCGTGCGAAGCTGGGAGTCATGAGCGCCGACACACCCCGCAGGATCGCCCTCCTCCGGCACGCCAAGGCCGACTGGCCCGAGGTGTCCGACCACGATCGTCCGCTCGCGGAACGAGGCCGCAAGGACGCGCCGGCCGTCGGTCTGAAGCTCGCCGAAACCGGCATCGTCTTCGACCTGGCCCTGTGCTCCACCGCCGCCCGCACCCGCGAGACCTGGAAGCTCGCCGTCCAGGAGATGCCGCACCGGCCGAAGACCCACTACGAGGAGAGGCTCTACGACGCCTCGCTGGGCGAGCTCATCGCCCTGCTCAACGAGACCTCCGACGAGGTCTCGGACCTCCTCGTCATCGGCCACAACCCCGGCATGCACGCCCTCGCCGACGCCCTCTCCGGGCGATCGGAGGGCGAGACCCTGGCGCGCATGACCCGTACGGGATTCCCGACCGCGGCCCTCGCCGTGGTCTCCTTCACCGGATCGTGGAAGTCCGTGGAGCACGGCGTGGGCACACTGCTCGACTACTGGACCCCGAAGGGCCTCTGACCGGCTGCCCACGACACCGGCGGCCCCACGACACCAGCGGGCCCCGGCAGCCGCACCGGCTGCCGGGGCCCGTTCGCGTGCACGGACGTCAGGCCAGGTCGGCGGCCTCGATCTCCTCACGGGTGATCCCGAGCAGGTACAGCACCGCGTCGAGGAAGGGCACGTTCACCGCGGTGTGCGCGGCCTCGCGGACCACCGGCTTGGCGTTGAACGCCACGCCCAGCCCGGCCGCGTTCAGCATGTCCAGGTCGTTGGCGCCGTCGCCGATGGCCACCGTCTGGGACAGCGGTACGTCCGCCTCCGCGGCGAAGCGGCGCAGCAGCCGGGCCTTGCCCGCCCGGTCCACGATCTCGCCGGTGACCTTGCCCGTCAGCTTCCCGTCGACGATCTCCAGGGTGTTGGCGGAGGCGAAGTCCAGCCCCAGCCGCTCCCGCAGATCGTCCGTCACCTGGGTGAAGCCGCCGGAGACCACGCCCACCTGGTAACCGAGCCGCTTGAGCGTGCGGATCAGGGTCCGAGCGCCCGGGGTCAGCTGCACCTCGGCACGGACCTTGTCCACGACGGACGCGTCCAGGCCCGCGAGCAGCGCCACCCGGGCGTGCAGCGACTGTTCGAAGTCCAGCTCGCCGCGCATGGCCCGCTCGGTGACCTCGGCGACCTCGGCCTCGCACCCGGCGTGCGCGGCGAACAGCTCGATCACCTCGTCCTGGATGAGGGTCGAGTCCACGTCCATGACGACCAGACGCTGGGCCCGGCGGTGCAACCCGGCGGAGACCACGGCCACATCCACGCCGATGTGCGCGGAGGCGGTGGCCAGTGCGGTGCGCAGCGGCTCGGTCTCGACACCGGAGACGGCGAACTCCACCGCCGTCACCGGGTACTTGGCGAGCCGGAAGATACGGTCGATGTTGCCGCCGGTCGCGGTGATCCGGGCGGCGATGGCGGCCGTGGACTCGGCGGTGAGCGGGTGCCCGAGCACGGTGACGTGCGAGCGGCCACTGCCGCGCGGACGGTTGTCACCGGTACCGGAGAGGATCTCGGCCTGCATCTTGAGGGACTCGGCCCAGCTGTGGACGGTGGCCCGCAGGTCGCCCTCGGCGCCGCCGGCGGGCTTGGTGACGAGGGCGCACAGGACGATGCGGCCACGGGTGACGACCTGCTCGATGTCGACGACATCGACGGAGTAGGCGGCGAGGGTGTCGAACAGCCCGGCGGTGATCCCGGGACGGTCCTTGCCGAAGATCTTGACGAGGAGGGTGGGGACGTCGGAGGTCTGCGATGCGCTCATGGTGCCCTCACCGTATCTTCCCGGCCCACATGACAGGACCCCCGTCCCATTTCCTGAACGCGCCGGTCGCCCGCCCGGGCGGGCGGGAGGTCACCTCGGACCGCGCGGCGGGCCGGGCGGCGGGCCGGGCGGCCCGGGTGGCCTCGGGGGCGGCGGCGGGGTTCCCGGTGGCGGCGGAGGGGTGAAGGGCGGCCGGTGGGCGGGGCGCGCGGGCCTCGGCGGGCGCGGCGGGATGCCGGTGACCGTCACGTCCCAGGAGACGTCCGGATCCAGGTACGGCTGAGCCCACCCGGGCGGCGCACCCTGCCCGCCCCGGCCGGCCGGGCCGCTCGCGTACGGGGCCGTGGGCGCGTCCGGGCCGGGGAGGCCGGGGCCCGCGGGCCCGCGCCGTC
>NZ_JBSGXU010000319.1:0-5469 GCF_053610205.1 Streptomyces sp. NPDC054932
CCGGCGTGACCGGCCTCCGCCTCGCAGCGGCGCAGCCGACCGGGGCCCGGCCCCGGCGTGACCGGCCTCCGCCTCGCAGCGGCGCAGCCGACCGGGGCCCGGCCCCGGCGTGACCGGCCTCCGCCTCGCAGCGGCGCAGCCGACCGGCGCCCGGCCCCGGCGCGACCGGCTCACGGAGCCTCGGCCGGCACCTCCGGAATCTCCGGGGCGTCCAGGGCCGAGCCCTGCGCCGGCGGCTGCCCCTGGAGCCGCTTGGCCGGCGTGATCCCTCCGCCCGGGCCCTGTTGCCGCTCGGGCAGCAGCTCCAGCACCGCCTGCCGGTACGCCGGGTGCGCGGCCTCGTCGTACGGGTCCGGGGTGGCGGGCACCTGCAGCCGGTGCACGGGCCCGGTGCCGAGCCGGGCGTAGCCGCGCCCCGGCGGCACCCGGTCCGTGGGGGTGGTGTGCGGCGGCAGCCCCAGTACGTCGGCGACCTGCTGGATCGCGGCGGGTCCCAGCACGACACGGGCGCGGGTGTGCTGCCAGACGGCGTCGTGCAGCAGTTCGAGGTGCCCGAACTGCTCGGCCACCACCACCGTGACGTGCGCGGGCCGTCCGTGCCGCAGCGGTACCTGCAGCTGGGCCAGCGGGTCGGGGCCGCCCTCGGCGACCGAGAGGTGGGCCAGCACGCTCGGCTGGTCCAGCAGGATCCACAGGGGCCGCCGGGTGTCCTCGGGCGCCGGCCGGCCGATCTCCCGTGCCCGGTGGGTGGCGATGAGCCGCCGTTCGGTCTCCCGCGCGGCCCATTCCAGGGTGGCCTGCGCCCCGGTCGGCCCGCACTCCACGGCGAGGACGCCGCCCCGGCCGGACAGGCAGGAGTACTCGCCGCTGCCGCCGCCGTCGACGATCAGTACGTCGCCCCCGTGCCGCAGGGCCTGCAGGGCGACGGAGCGCAGCAGGGTGGAGGTGCCGCTGCCGGGCTGGCCGACGGCCAGCAGGTGGGGCTCGGTGGAGCGGGGCCCGGTGCGCCAGATCACCGGCGGTACGTCCCGGGGCTCGCCGCCCTCCAGGACGGGCAGGGTGCGCTGCACGCCGCCGGCGTCGGTGAAGCCGAGAACCGTCTCGCCGGGGGAGGTCACGAACGGCTGGGCGGCGATGCCCGTCGGCAGCGCCGCCAGCACCCTCAGGTCGAGCTGGTTGCCCTCCTCGTCCCAGTCGAAGAGATACTCCCGTCCGCGCCCGGACTTGGCGTGCAGCAGTGCTTCGATCCGGGCCCGTGAGGTGGCCTCGCCGTCGGTGAAGTAGGCCGGGTAGCGGATGTGGAGCCGCGTGATGCGGCCCGCCTCGTCGAACTCGTAGCCGCTGAAGGCCTTGTCCCAGTCCCCGCCGTGGGCGAAGAGCGGACTCGGGTCCTCCGGGATGGAGAAGTACGGCACGAGGGCTTCGTAGAGGCAGCCGAGCCGTTCGGCCTCGGCATCGCTGGGTCCGGTCTTCGCCGGGTTGCGGTCGCGTCCGTGCCAGGCCGCCGCCGCCATGAGGGTGATCAGGGCGAGGAGCGGACCGTAGGGGACGAGTGCGACCACGAGGACGCAGGCGGCTCCCAGGAAGAGCGCGGGACCACGCTTGTCCTTGGGGGTCTGCGACCACCGGCGCCGCCCGGCCGCGGCCAGGACGCGCAGGCCGCGTCCGATGACGAGGAGCGGATGGAGGACGTCCGTGGCGCTGTCGGCGGCCGTGCGAGCGAGGTCGCGGCCCCGGGCCAGCGACGCGGTGCCGCTGCTGAGGATGCGGGGAAGTGGGCGCCGGGCCACGGGCGTCTCCTGGAGTTGTGGGTGTGACGGTGTTCCGGGTGCTGCTGGTGTCGCTGTGTGATGGCCGGGCTAGAGCTTGATCCCGCCGAGCAGGCTCGCGAGGCTCGCGGTGCTCGCCGTGATGCTCGGGGCGATGGCGGAGCCGGCGAGGAAGAAACCGAACAGCGCGCAGACGAAGGCGTGCGTCAGCTTCATCCCGTCCTTCTTGAAGAAGAGGAAGCAGATGATGCCGAGCAGGACGACGCCTGAGATGGACAGGACCATGAGGTTTTCTCCTGGTTGGTGGGGACGGTCACCATCAGTTCTTCCAGGCTCACAGGAAGTATCAATGCGACAAAAGGTGCATACGGGTGAATCCAGAGGTTTTTCACTTGACCGGCTCAGCCCGGCTGGCCTGCCCGGCGCACCCTGGGACGAAGGTGATCATTGCCTCGGCCCGGCCCGGACATGTGCAGGCCAGGGCGCTACTCTGGCGATTCACCCGTACGGACGCAGCGCCGTGCGCCCCGCTGCCCACCCGGCCCGCGACCGGGTTCTCGTGATCACCACGGGCGGGCGGACCCTGTCAGCAAACGAGTGAAAGGCGGTACGAACGATGAGCGAGCACGCCGCAGAGGGCTCCGGTTCCCAGGGCGTCCCCGATGAGGACGTCATCGAGCTGGCCACCAAGATCTTCGACCTCGCCCGCCAGGGCGACACCGAGACGCTCACCGCCTACCTGGACGCCGGCGTCCCGGCCAATCTCACCAACGACCGCGGCGACACGCTGGTCATGCTCGCCGCCTACCACGGCCACGCCGATGCCGTGTCGGTCCTGCTGGCCCGCGGCGCCGAGGCCGATCGCGCCAACGACCGGGGCCAGACCCCGCTCGCCGGCGCGGTCTTCAAGGGGGAGGAGGCCGTCATCCGCGCCCTGCTCGCCGGAGGGGCCGACCCGGAGGCCGGAACCCCCTCCGCCGTGGACACGGCGCGCATGTTCGCCAAGGCCGACCTGCTGGAACTTTTCGGAGCCAAGTAGTCCGGTTTTGCCTGGGATCTGGCCCGGCCCGGACGCATCCCGACCTCACAGGTTGGTCACGGCGGCCATAAATGTGGTCGCGGCGCACAAACCGGCTGGGCCATCATGGCGTCGGATTCGATTCGCGAGTACGGGGGACGGGCAGAAGCGGGCAGGACACGAAGGGTGTGCCGGCCCGGCCCGGCCTCCATGGTCACGAAGCACCGACGAGAGTGAGAAGGCAATGGTCTACATCGAGCGGAACATGACGGCGGACGTCCTCACATGCTGTTACGCGGCCCTGTGAATCCCGATTCCCGGTTGCGTCCCCAGCTTGATTTGAGGCCATTCCCATGTTCGAACCAGTCATAGCGCCGAGCGGTACCCTGCTCGGGCTCCTCCAGCGGGGCCGCGGCGACGGCACGCTGCACGCACTCGCGGCACCCAGGGCGGAGGCCCTCGAGGCCCTCAACCAGTGCGTGCTCCGCGACCCGCGCCAGGACTGGCAGGTCGAGAACCGCTCCCTGTACTACGCCCGGCTGTACCTGGACCTCACCGGTCCCCTGGGCGAGATCGAGGACCACCTCTTCAGCGCCGACGACCTCGTCGACGAAGAGGACCACCGCACGGGCCTCGCCCTGTCCGTCCTGGGCCACCTGGCCTCGTACGGCCGCGACGACGCGCTCATGCTGCTGCGCCGGTACGCGGCCTCCGGGGCGAATTGGGCATGGGCGCTCGACGAGCTGGCCCTGCGCGACGACGACGAAGGCCTGCGGTCCCTGGCCGGGGCCGTCCTCGCCCGCTTCCCCGCCACGGCGGACGGCGAGGCGCGGCTGGCCGCCGCCGTCCGCGATGCCTACGAGCCCCGCCCGTGGTGCCTGTGGGAGGAGACCCCCCAGTACGGGGAGCGCCTGCGCGCCGCCCGTCAGCAGGGCTCCTTCGACCGCTGGCAGCGGCAGATGACCCCGAGCGGGCCCCGGCCCGGCTGGGGCGTCCAGGCCGTCTTCGACTGGGCCGCCGACGGCCTGCGCCGCGGCACCCCGCTGCACGTCCCCGCGGCCCGCTGCCTGGCCGCCGTGGCCCAGCCCGAGGACCGCTCCGCCATCCTCGCGGCCGCCGCCGGCACCGACGGCGAGGCCGCCCGGGCCACCGCCCTGCACCACCTGGTCCTCGCCGAACCGGACAACCCGGCCGTACTGGACCTCATCGAAGCCGCCGCCGACGAGCCCGCCGTGGCCGCCTACGAGCGCATGTGCGGCCCCGAGGCCGTCGACCGGGCCCGACGCTGGATCCACCGCCCCGACGCGCTGGGAGAGGCCGCCGCGGCCACCCTGGCCGCCCGCGGCGGAGCCGAGGACGCGGCCCTGGTCCTGGGAGCCCTGCGCTCCACGGTCCGCGGTGCGGGCCCGGACACCCGGCGCCTGTTCGCCCTGGTGGACGGGGCCGGCCGGCTCGCCATCGGCTGCGCGGCCCCCGTGCTGCGCCACATCTACCGCGAGACCGCCTCGTCCCACCTGCGCGGCCGGGCCGCACGGGCCCTGGCCAGCACCGACCCCTCCTTCGCGGCGGGCTTCGCCGTCGAGTGCCTGTGGGACTGCGAGGAGACCACCCGTGAGGTGGCCGCCCACCACGCCGAGACGGCCGACGCCCGCGTGGCGCCCCGGCTGCGCCGCCTGGCCGCCGATCCGGCCGAGGAGGAGGACGTCCAGTCGGCCGTCCGCAGCCGGATCGCACCGGAGTCCGCCGTGTAGCCGCGCCGGCAGCCCCATCGACACCACTCGGCCCGGCCCCCTGACAAGAGGGGGCCGGGCCGAGTGCTGTGACGGCGTACGGCCGCGCAGCGCGATCAGGGCGAAGGCGCAGTGGTGCCCGGTGGGCCGGGGGTTCGGGTGGGGCGCCCCATCCGCTGCTGCGCCAGGAAGGCCTCCCGGAAGTCGACCGAGCAGTACGGGACGTGTTCGTTCGGCAGGACTCCGAAGGCGAGTCCTTGCTTCTCCTCCCACCACGGCTGGAAGTACGCCCACGTCAACACGAGTGTGTGTCCCGGGGGGACCGCCTTCGGGTTGACCCTGAGGGTGCGTCCGTCATCGCTGCTCGACACACCGGCCGCGGGATCGTCCTTCGGGCCGCGGACCCAGCCCTTGACCGCCTTGCACTCGAGTTCCGGCAGCAGCGGGGGCACGACGGCCGGGACCCCCAGTTTCTTCAGCCGCTCGGCCAGGGCCGGGAGCTGCTCCTGCCGGGGCGGATCGAACCGCAGCGACCCGTCCGGCTCCTTCGTGATCCTGGGCGCGTCCGAGGCCGAACGGCTCGGCGTGCCGGCCGGCAGGAAGCCGGTGCGGCTGCTGCCCGTGAGGGTCATGACGGCGACCACGGTGGCCGTGGCGGCGCCGACCGCGAGCGGAATGCCGTACCGCCGGGCGAAGGACCGGGCGGGGGGCGTGGGCACGACCTCCGGGAGGCGGGCCAGGAGTGCGGCCTTCAGCCGGTCCTCGAAGCCACTGGGCCTGCTGTTCATCGGGCTGCCTCCATCTGGAGTGCTGTCGTGGAGCCCTGGGCGCTGGGGGCGCCCAGGGCGCGCCGGGCCCGGTGCAGGCGGACGCGGACCGTCGCCCGGGTGACGCCGAGGGCCTGGGCGGCCTCGGCCGGGGTGAGCTGGTCGAGCACGACCAGGTCGAGGGC
>NZ_JBSGXU010000320.1:0-5436 GCF_053610205.1 Streptomyces sp. NPDC054932
GGTCCGCCCTCCCGGCCCCCCGGCGGCCGTGAAAGGATCGGAGGAAGCGGCAATACATGCTGCATCCGTACATACGCTCGAAGGGGAGCGCCATGGCGACCAAGCCGCCCACAGGTGACCCGATACAGGACGCACCGCAGGTCACGCCGCCCAAGCACGCGGCCGCCGGCCTGCCCGCCATCGGCCACACCCTGAAGATCGCGCAGCAGCAGATGGGCCTGGCCCGCACCGCCCGCACGCTGCTCAAGGTCAACCAGAAGGACGGCTTCGACTGCCCCGGCTGCGCCTGGCCCGAGGGCGACAAGCGGCACACCGCCGAATTCTGCGAGAACGGCGCCAAGGCCGTCGCGGAGGAGGCCACGCTGCGCCGGGTCACCCCCGAGTTCTTCGCCGCGCACCCGCTCGCCGACCTGGCCACGCGCTCCGGCTACTGGCTGGGCCAGCAGGGCCGCATCACCCAGCCCGTGCTCCTGGAGACCGGATCCGCACCCGACGGCGGCGACCGCTACGAACCGGTCAGCTGGGAGCGGGCCTTCGCGATCATCGCCGAGGAGCTCACCGCCCTCGACTCCCCCGACGAGGCCCTCTTCTACACCTCGGGCCGCACCAGCAACGAGGCCGCGTTCCTCTTCCAGCTCTTCGCCCGCGAGTTCGGCACCAACAACCTGCCCGACTGCTCCAACATGTGCCACGAGTCCTCGGGCTCCGCGCTGACGGAGACCATCGGCATCGGCAAGGGCAGCGTCTCCCTCGAAGACCTCCACCAGGCCGACCTGATCATCGTCGCCGGACAGAACCCGGGCACCAACCACCCGCGCATGCTCTCCGCCCTGGAGAAGGCCAAGTCCGCCGGCGCGCAGATCATCTCGGTGAACCCGCTGCCCGAGGCCGGGATGGAGCGGTTCAAGAACCCGCAGACCCCGGTCGGCATGCTCAGGGGCACCGCCCTCAACGACCTCTTCCTGCAGATCCGCATCGGCGGCGACCAGGCCCTCTTCCGCCTCCTCAACAAGCTCGTCATCGAGACCGAGGGCGCCACCGACGAGGCCTTCATCCGCGAGCACACCCACGGCTACGAGGAGCTCGCGGCCGCCGCGAAGGAAGCCGACTGGGACGAGACCCTCACCGCGACCGGCCTGACCCGCCCCGAGATCGAGCAGGCGCTGGCCATGGTCCTGGCCTCGAAGCGCACCATCGTCTGCTGGGCCATGGGCCTCACCCAGCACAAGCACGCCGTCGCCACCATCCGCGAGGTCGTCAACCTCCTCCTGCTGCGCGGCAACATCGGCCGCCCCGGCGCCGGCGTCTGCCCCGTCCGCGGCCACTCCAACGTGCAGGGCGACCGCACCATGGGGATCTTCGAGCGTCCCGCGCCCGCGTTCCTCGACGCCCTCGACAAGGAATTCGGCATCACCTCGCCCCGCGGGCACGGCTACGACGTGGTCCGCTCCATCCAGGCGCTGCGCGACGGCAGGGCGAAGGTCCTCTTCGCCATGGGCGGCAACTTCGTCGGCGCCACCCCCGACACCGAGGTCACCGAGGCCGCCATCCGCAAGGCCTCCCTCACCGTCCACGTCTCCACCAAGCTCAACCGCTCCCACGCGGTCACCGGCCGGCGCGCCCTGATCCTGCCCACCCTCGGCCGCACCGACAAGGACGTCCAGGAGAGCGGCAAGCAGTTCGTGACCGTCGAGGACTCCATGGGCATGGTGCACGCCTCCCGCGGCAACCTCGCCCCCGCCGGCCCCCGGCTGCTCTCCGAGCCCGCGATCGTGGCCCGGATGGCCCGCGCGGTCCTCGGCGCGGCCTCCACCACCCCGTGGGAGGAGTTCGAGCGGGACTACGCCACCATCCGCGAGCGGATCTCCCGCGTGATCCCCGGCTTCGAGGACTTCAACGCCAAGGTGGCCCGCCCCGGCGGATTCCAGCTCCCGCACGCCCCGCGCGACGAGCGCCGCTTCCCGACCAAAACCGGCAAGGCCAACTTCACCGCCGCGCCCGTGGAATACCCGCGCGTCCCGGCGGGACGGCTGCTGCTGCAGACCCTGCGCAGCCACGACCAGTACAACACCACGATCTACGGCCTCGACGACCGCTACCGCGGCATCACCGGCGGCCGCCGCGTCGTCATGGTCAACCCCGCCGACGCCGCCGAGCTGGGCCTGGCCGACGGCTCGTACACGGACCTGGTGAGCGAGTGGAAGGACGGCGTGGAGCGGCGCGCGCCCGGCTTCCGCGTCGTGCACTACCCGACCGCACGCGGCTGCGCGGCCGCGTACTACCCGGAGACCAACGTGCTGGTCCCGCTGGACTCGACCGCCGACACCAGCAATACCCCGGCCAGCAAGTCCGTCGTCGTGCGCTTCGAACCGGCCTGATAGAACGACCCCAGGACAAGATGGTTAACGAGCGTTGACGAACGGAGCCTGACCATGGGCGAGCAGCACGCAGTGAAGTTCCCGCAGGAGGTCCTCGACGAGTACGCGGCCCTGGGCATCGACCTCCCCGCCCTGTTCTCCGCGGGAGACCTCGGCGAGCGGATGGACATCCGCATCCTGGAGGCCTCGGCCGACCGCGTCGTCGGCACCATGCCGGTCAAGGGCAACACCCAGCCCTACGGCCTGCTGCACGGCGGCGCCTCCGCCGTACTCGCCGAGACCCTCGGCTCGATCGGCGCCATGATGCACGGCGGCATCAACAAGATCGCCGTCGGCGTGGACCTGAACTGCACCCACCACCGGGGCGCCCGCACCGGCATCGTCACCGGCGTCGCCACCCCCGTGCACCGCGGCCGCTCGACGACCACCTTCGAGATCGTCATCACCGACGAGCAGGACAAGCGGATCTGCACCGCCCGCCTCACCTGCCTGCTGCGCGACGTCGGCGAGGCCGCCGGCGCAGCCTCCGACGGGGCCCCCGCAGGAGCCTGACCCGGCCCCCGCGGACGCCCTGACGCGCCGATCCGGCCATACCGCCGGGCTCCGGCGTCCGGCCACGGGCCGGAGCACAGCAGACGGCCGCCGCCCCGCCCACGGGCCCGGATCCCCGCCCCGCACCCGGCGGCGGATCCGGGCCCGCGTCGTCGTCGGACCGGTCCGCGCCCGCCAACCGCCCGGAATCCGCCAGTCCGCACGCTTCGCGGTGACATCTGTTGTGTCACCGATGGTGACCACCTACCTTCCCCTCATGGGGACCATGCCACGCACGGCCCGGTACGCCGCCCACATCCTCCTCGCGGCGCTCGCCCTGTCCGGATGCACGCCCTCCGCACCACCCTCCGCGGCGGACTCCGGCAGCCCGTCGGCCGAGCCCTCCGCCGCCCCCTCGACGCCCGTACAGGTGTGCACGAGCCTCGTGTCCTACTGGGCGAAGGAGACCCTCCTGGGCACCAAGTGGTCCGGCCTCGACTGGGAGCAGAAGGGCCTGTCGAACGCCCAGTACGCGATCCACGAGGAAGCGGTCGCCGCCGGCCGCGCCGAGGAGCGAACTGCCGGGCGGGACAAGGCACTTGAGCTGATCGACCGGTTCACGGCCCGGCGCTGCGCCGAGACGGACGGCGCGACCGCCAGTTCGGAGAACTGGCGACCCCCGACGTGACCGGGGTCACCGCATTCCCGAGTGCACTGTCCGGCTTCCGGGCAGATCCCCGCGTACGACCGAACCGCAGGTCGGAGGCCGTGCCGACGACCTCGGCAAGATCCATCGCGCCGGGGCGCGCAGGGCGTTTCATTACTCTGAGTAATTTCACATGCCGTACGCAATCCGTCTTTTCCTCTGAGAATCACCACCCGGAGGATTCTTTCGGACACGCACCGCCACATTCGGCTGAATTTGATCTAAGACAGGTGCATGAAGGCCTCAAGCCCCTTAGAGGAACAGGTAATTCTCAGGATGCGGACACCATTCACCGTCATAGAATGTCCGTTTTGTCCACACTCCCGCCACACATTCTTGGCCTTGGCATAACAAGAGCGTCACATCCTCCTTTCCCGCCTCCCGGTGCTCGCCACCTCGGGCCTAGAGTCACGGCCAGTCACCGCGCCTCAGAGCGCGAATCAGCACGGCCGTGGACCTCCCAGTGCGGCCCGGCGACCTAACGGCACCTCTCCACGAGAGAGCCGCGCCAGGGAAAGGAAGAATCGTGCGACACCGTTCTTTGCTCGTCCTCACCACCGTGATCACCACGGGAGCACTGACCCTCACCGCTTGCGGATCGCGCGACGGCGGAGACTCCAAGGACAACGGCGGCGGCAAGAAGACCACCGTCGTCATCGGTGTGGACGCCCCGCTCACGGGCTCGCTCTCCGCGCTCGGCCAGGGCATCAAGAACTCCGTCGACCTCGCGGCCAAGACGGCCAACAAGAACAACGAGGTCCCGGGCATCGAGTTCAAGGTCGAGGCCCTCGACGACCAGGCGGTCCCCGCCTCCGGCCAGGCCAACGCCACCAAGCTCGTCGGCAACAAGGACGTCCTCGGCGTCGTCGGCCCGCTGAACTCCGGCGTCGCCCAGCAGATGCAGGGCGTCTTCGCCTCCGCCAACCTGGCGCAGGTCTCGCCCGCCAACACCAACCCCGCGCTCAGCCAGGGCGACAACTGGGGCAAGGGCGAGTTCAAGCGCGGCTTCAAGACCTACTTCCGCACCGCCGCCACCGACGTCGTGCAGGGCAAGTTCGCCGCCCAGTACCTCTTCAAGGACGCCGGCAAGAAGAAGGTCTTCATCGTCGACGACAAGCAGACCTACGGCGCCGGCCTCGCCGCCATCTTCGCCGACGAGTTCAAGAAGCTCGGCGGCGAGGTCGTCGGTACCGACCACGTCACCGTGAAGGAGACCGACTTCTCCTCCACCGCCGACAAGGTCAAGTCCTCCGGCGCCGACTCCGTCTACTTCGGCGGCCAGTACCCCGAGGGCGGCCTGCTCGCCGACCAGATCAAGAAGACCGGCGCAGTCGTCCCCCTCATGGGCGGCGACGGCATCCAGGACCCGGCCTTCATCAGCGCCTCCGGTGAGGCCAACGAGGGCGACCTCGCCACCTCCATCGGCTACCCGGTCGAGAAGCTGGACACCGCCAAGAAGTTCATCGAGGACTACAAGGCCGAGGGTTACAAGGACCCGTACGCCGCCTACGGTGGCTACTCCTACGACGCCGGCTGGGCCGTCATCCAGGCCGTCAAGGCCGCCGTCGCCGCCAACGGCGGCAAGCTGCCCACCGACGCCCGCGCCAAGGTCGTCGAGGCGCTCGGCAAGGTCTCCTTCGAGGGCGTGACCGGCAAGGTCGCCTTCGACGAGTACGGCGACACCACCAACAAGCAGCTCACGGTCTACAAGGTCGAGGGCGGCAAGTGGGTCGACGTCAAGAGCGACACCTTCAACCAGTAAGCCCGTAGTCCCCAGCACCACCCGTAACACCCGAACCAACGCCGCGCGAGGGCGCAAAC
>NZ_JBSGXU010000321.1:0-5433 GCF_053610205.1 Streptomyces sp. NPDC054932
GCTGCGGATCATCGGCGCGGTACTGGCCGCCCTGATCGTGCTGTTCGGCACGGTGAGCGTGTGGGAGATCTCCGACCGGGCCGCGGCCGCCGACGACGTGGTGGGCCGCAGCCAGCCGCTGAGCGCGGACGCGGCGAGCATCTACCGCTCCCTGGCGGACGCCGACACGACCTCCTCCAGCGGGTTCCTGCTGGGGGCCCAGGAGCCGCGCGAGGTCCGTCAGCGGTACGAGAAGGACATCGCCAACGCCTCCAAGCTGCTGGTGAGCGCCGCCGCCAACACCGGTGGCAACGAGGACTCCCGCGAACAGATCGCCCTGCTGAGCGAGCAGCTCCCGCGCTACACCGGCCTGATCGAGCAGGCCCGGGCCACCAACCGGCAGGGCCTGCCGCTGGGCGGCGCCTACCTCCGCTACGCCAACGAACAGATGACCACCCAGCTGCTGCCCGCCGCGCAGCGGCTGTACGAGTCGGAGACCAAGCGGCTCTACACGGACCACGACGACGCCCGGTCCTGGCCGCTGGCCTCGATCGGTCTGGGCCTGCTCGCCATCGCCGCCCTGGTCGGGGTGCAACAGCGCAACTACCGGCACACCAACCGGGTCCTCAACCACGGACTGGTGGCCGCGACGGCCGCGTCGGTGGTGGTCCTGCTGTGGCTCGTCGTGGGGCACACGGTGGCGCGGTCCTCGCTGAGCGAGGCCCGGGCGGACGGCCAGGAATCGATGAAGGTGCTCAACGACGCGCGGATCGCCTCCCTCCAGGCACGGGCCGGTGAGAATCTGACCCTGATCGCGCGGGGCGCCGTCCTGGCCGAGGACAAGAAGTCCGACAAGTACGACATGGACTTCACCAACAACATGAGGCAGCTGGACGCGGGGCTCGCGACCGCGCTGCGGCTGGCCGACGACGAAGCCGGCCGGAGCCCCGTCAGCCGGGCCGTGGACGGCGTGCAGCAGTGGAAGCAGCGGCACACGGCGGCCCGGGAGGCGGACTTGAAGGGGGACTACGAGGCCGCGCTGCCCCAGGTCGTCGGGGACGAGCGGCACAAGGAGAGCAGCGGCGCCGCCTTCGACACGGTGGACGCCTCCCTGGAGCAGGCCGTCGCCCACGAGCAGCAGGAGTTCACCCGGGCGGCCCGGGACGGCATCGGTGCGCTGGGCGGTCTGGTGACGGGCGCCGCGGCCCTGGTCGTCATCGGCGCGGCAGCGGCTCTGCTCGGCATCGGGCGCAGGCTTTCGGAGTACAGGTGAGCGCGATGCGGATACGAGCGAGGCGGGCCGCCGGAGGTCACGAGAGCGGGAGCCCCGACGGCCGGGAGCCGGGCGCGGGCCCGGAGTCCGGGATCCGCCGCGCGGCACGCCGGCTGCGCGGCTGGGGCGGGGTGAGCGCGATGGCCGTCGCCTGCGCGACGACCGCCGCGGCCGTCCTGCTGCCGCTGGCGCACGCGACGCCCGACACCGGCCGGCCGGTGGTCCGCCGGCCCGCCTCGATGGCGGCGGCCCCGGCCGCGCCGTGGGTCCCCACCGACACCTGCCAGGACCCCGAGGCCAGCCTGCGCCCGTCCGACGTGGACGGGGCGACCATCGCGCGGATCAAGGCGGCGGGCAAGCTCGTCGCCGGCGTGGACCAGAACAGCTTCCGCTGGGGCTACCGCAACCAGACCCCCGAGGGCAGCCGCCTCGACGGCTTCGACATCGACCTGGTCAAGGCCATTGCCAAGGACATCCTGGGCGACGAGAACGCGGTCATCTACCGGGCCATCCCCACCAGTCAGCGCATCCCCGCCCTCCAGGCGGGGCGCGTGGACATCGTCGTTCGGACCATGACCATCAACTGCAAGCGGCTGGAGGACGTCGCCTTCTCGACGGCCTACTTCGAGGCCGGGCAGCAGGTGCTGGCACCCAAGGGCTCGCCGATCACCGGGTACGACACCTCGCTGAAGGACCGGCGGATCTGCTTCGCGGCCGGTTCCACGGCGGAGGCGGCGCTGAAGGCCCAGTCGTACGGCTCGGTGCCGGTCACGGTCGCCAACCAGCTGGACTGTCTGGTCCGGCTCCAGCTGGGCGAGGTCGACGGCATCATCACGGACAACGCCCTCGCGGCCGGCCAGGCCGCCCAGGACCCCTCGGTGCAGCTGGTGGGCTCGCCCTTCACCCGCGAGTTCTACGGCGTGGCGATGAACAAGGACGCGCCGGACCTGGTACGCCGGGTCAACAAGGTGCTGGAGGGCTACCGCGCGGGCGGCGGTGAGAGCCCGTGGATGAAGGCGTACCTCAAGCACCTGCAGCCCGTGCTGCCCGGCGTGTCCGGGCCTCCCGCACCCAAGTACCGGGACGGCTGAGGCCGGTGACGGTTTCCGACACGGGACCGGGCGCGGGGCAGGGGACGAGGACGGACACGGAGGCGGCAGCGGAAGCGGAGGCACGGTCGGTGGAGGCGGGGTCGGCAGTGATGGACCGGGACGGCGTCGACCGCGCCCTGACCCGGCTGGGCGCGGAGCACGAGGCCGTCGAGACCTCGCTGCTCGCCCTGCAGGACCACGCCGGGCGCCGGCTGCTGGAAGGCGCCGCGCTGACCGGCATCACCAAGGACCGGTGGACGGCCGCGGACGCGGACATCAGCCGGCTGTGGACGTACTTCGACGCCTACAGCGGGGCGCTGGCCGCCGCCCGGGAGGTACGGGAGCGGCGCCGCTGGCCGAACCGCGAGGACCTCATCGAGCTGACCGAGCGGCTGCGCGGGCCCGGGGTGCTCATCGCCGGGGCCGCCGCCGAGGGCGTCGCGCTGGCGGAGCGGCTCTCGCTCGCCGAGCTGGTGGCCCGGATGAACGGTCTGTACGCGCGCTCGCTGGACGTGGTGGTCGCCGCCGACGCCGTCTGGTCGGCGCTGCCCGCCCGGATCGACCTGCTCGCCGCCGAGCTGCACCGCACCCGCTCGCTGGCCCACTCGGTGGGCGTGCGGCCGGGCGAGCACGCCTCGGGCGACGACCTGGAGGACATCACCGCCGAGCTGACGGAGCTGCGCACCCAAGTGATCGCGGACCCGCTGGCGTTCTGGCTGCCGGCCACGGGCAGCTCGGCGCCGGGCGGCGGCCGTCCGGACACCGGGCGCTACGACCGGGCCGCGCTCGCGCTGGAGGACGTACGCCGCGAGGTCGAGGCCGTGCTGGACGTGCGGCAGGACGCCGAGCAGCGGCTGATCGCCCTGCGGGACGTGCTCTCGCGGGCCGACCGGACCCTGGCGGAGGCACGGACCGCGCGCGGGGAGGTGCTGGCGAAAATCGCCGCTTCCGAGGTGCCCGCGGTGAGCGGTCCGCCCACGGTGCTCCAGGAGCAGCTCGCGGCGGCGGCCGAGCACCGGCGCCAGGCCCGCTGGCACCGGCTCTCGCCGCTGCTGGAATCGCTGGAGGAGCGCGCCGAGGAGGAACTGCGGCGGGCCCGTGAATCGTTGACCGCGGTGACGGCGCCGCTGGCCGTGCGGGCCGAGCTGCGCGGGCGGCTCGACGCCTACAAGGCGAAGGTGGCCCGGCACGGAATGGCGGAGGACCCCCTGCTGATCGAGCGGTACGACACCGCCCGGCGGATGCTGTGGAGCGCGCCCTGCGACCTGCGGGCCGCCGAGCAGGCCGTCCTGCGCTACCAGCAGGCGACGGCGGAATCGCTGGTGCCGCAGCACCGGCCCGAGCAACTGCCACAGCAGGAACAGCGGCCCGACGGGCCGGGGGAGGAAGACGCATGAGCCTGATCGGAACCGCGTGCGTTCGCCCCGGCTGCCCGGGGGCGTACGAGGACATGGGTGGCGGCGAGGTCTACTGCGACACCTGCGGGCTGGCGCCGATCGGCTCGATCGCGGCGGGCGCGGACGAGCTGGTGTCGCCTCCGACGGGGATGACGAGCGCGGCCCGGGGCTCCCTGGGCTCAGGCGGCTCCCGCGGGTCGATGGGCTCGCAGGGCTCCCACGGCTCGGCGCGGTCCTCGGCCTCGGCACGGTCCTCCCGGTCCTCGTCCTCGCGCCGCTCGGTGTCCGGGCGGCTGTCGCGCTCGGTGTCGGGGACGACGTCGACCCGGTCGGTTTCGGTGCGCAGTTCGGGCTCGGCGGCCTCGGGCCGCAGCCGGCTGGGGGCCGGGCTGGTCAACGTGCCGGAAGTGCCGCGTCCGAATCCTTCGACCGCGGTCCTGGAGAACCCGGAGGTGCCGGAGCGCAAGCGGTTCTGCTCGCGCTCGGACTGCGGGGCCCCGGTGGGCCGCTCCCGGGGCGACCGGCCGGGCCGCACGGAAGGTTTCTGCACCAAGTGCGGCCACCCGTACTCCTTCGTGCCCAAGCTGCGCTCCGGTGATGTGGTGCGCGGTCAGTACGAGGTCGCGGGCTGCCTGGCGCACGGCGGTCTCGGCTGGGTGTACCTGGCGGTGGACCGGGCGGTCGCTGACCGGTGGGTGGTGCTCAAGGGCCTGCTGGACACCGGGGACCAGGACGCGATGGAGGCCGCGATCTCGGAGCGGCGCTTCCTCGCGGAGATCGAGCACTCCAACATCGTGCGGATCTACAACTTCGTGGAGCACCTGGACCAGCGGACCGGTTCGCTGGACGGGTACATCGTCATGGAGTACGTCGGCGGCAAGTCGCTGAAGGAGATCGCGAACGAGCGGCGCCGGCCGGACGGGCGGCGTGACCCGCTGCCGGTGGAGCAGGCGTGCGCGTACGGCATCGAGGCGCTGGAGGCGCTCGGCCACCTGCACAGCAGAAACCTTCTGTACTGCGACTTCAAGGTCGACAACGCGATCCAGCAGCAGGACCAGCTGAAGCTGATCGACATGGGCGCGGTACGGCGGATGGACGACGACGAGTCGGCCATCTACGGCACGGTGGGCTACCAGGCGCCGGAGGTCGCGGAGCTGGGCCCCTCGGTCGCCTCCGACCTCTACACGGTGGCGCGGACGCTGGCCGTGCTGACCTTCGACTTCCAGGGCTACACCAATGTGTTCGTGGATTCGCTGCCGGATCCGGAGCACATCGAGGTGTTCCGGCGGTACGAGTCCTTCTACCGGCTGCTGGTGCGGGCGACCGACCCGGACCCGGGGCGGCGGTTCGCGTCCGCGCAGGAGATGGCGGACCAGCTGACGGGCGTGCTGCGGGAGGTGGTCGCGCTCCAGACGGGTCGGCCGCGGCCGCAGCTGTCGACCCTCTTCGGCCCGGAACTGCGCGTTCCGGACATCCGGCTGTTCTCCGACGCGGCCGACCCCGTCGTCTCCCTGCTGGGCTACCGGCCGATCGCGCCCCGGCGGGGCGGCGGGCTGTTCGGGCTCGCCGGCCGCGGCCGGGCAGCGGCCGGATCGCACGCGCCCGGCGGCACCGCCGTGGCCGGGGCGGCGGCCGCCGGGGCGCTCGGCCCCCACGGCCTCGCCCACAGCGGCGGGGCCCCGCCCGGGGGCCC
>NZ_JBSGXU010000322.1:0-5412 GCF_053610205.1 Streptomyces sp. NPDC054932
CTCCCCGCGGGGAGTCCGCCCGGCCCTCCGCTAGGCGGGGTCGACCGGCGGGGCGGTCGTTTCGGCGTACCGGCCCCGCAGTTCCGAGATCACCCCGAAGACGGCGGCGGTCAGCGGCACCGCCAGGAGCATCCCCAGGATCCCGGCGACGCTGGCCCCGGCGGTGATGGCCAGCATCACCACGGCCGGGTGCATCTGCACGGTGCGGCTCTGCACCACGGGCTGGAGGACGTAGCCCTCGATCATCTGGACCAGCAGCACCAGGCCCAGCGCCCACAGGCCGATGATCCAGCCCCGGTCGGCGAAGGCGACGAGGACCGCCACCGCGCCCGACAGGATGGCGCCCAGGTACGGGATGTAGGCCGTCACGAACACCAGGGCGGCCAGCCCCAGCGCACCCGGCACATCGAGGACGAGCAGCCCCGCGCCGATCAGTAGGGCGTCGACCAGGGCCACGAAGGTGGTCCCGCGCATGAAGCCCTCGACGGCCTCGAAGGCGCGCCGCCCCATGGCCTCCATCAGGTCGCCCGAGCGGCTCGGGACGATCGAGCGCAGCGTCCCCACGGCCCCGTCGGAGTCGCGCAGGAAGAAGAAGATCAGCACCAGCGCGAGCAGCACCATCGCGATCATCGAGCCCACCACGCTGAGCCCGGTGACCACGCCCGAGGCGGCCGTACCGCCGAACTTCGCGAGCAGGTCCTTGGAGTTCGCGGTGATGTCCTCCAGCGAGGTGCCCACCGCCCCGAAGTGCTCGGCGAGGGTCTCGCCGGCCCGCCGCAGCGCGTCGATGATCTGGTCGCCGGTCTCGATGAGCGCGAGGACGACGACGTACGTCGCCCCGCCGACGACCGCGACCACGGCCAGGCAGGTCAGGGCCGCGGCGAGCGAGCGGTTCATCCCCATACGGACCAGCCGCCGGTGCATCGGACCGAGCAGGGCCGTGCCGAGGACGGCCAGCAGCACGGGCGTCACGGCGGCCTCGAAGACGATGCACAGCCACACGCCGACGGCGAGGACGGCGGTGACGAGCAGGACGACGCCGCACCAGGCGGCGAGCCGCCGCACGGGCTCGGGCAGGAGGGGATCGGACACCGCCGTATCCAATCACGCACCCGCCGGCGCCGCCCGGGCATGGGGACGCGTCAGAACACCGGGTCCGCGTCCGTCTTCGACTGCTCGTGCAGCTCGAACCAGATCGACTTGCCCTCGCCCCGTGGGTCCACGCCCCACGCGTCGGCCAGCATCTCCATCAGCAGCACGCCGCGGCCGCTGGAGGACATCTCTCCCGGCTGCCGCTTGTGCGGGAGCTCGTCGCTGCCGTCGGCGACCTCGACGCGCAGCCGGCGTGCGCCCAGCTCGCCGACCGCCTCCGCCACCAGCAGCGCGTCGCCGTCGGTGTGCGTCAGGACGTTCGTCACCATCTCGGAGACCATCAGCACCGCCGAATCCACCTGGTCGGGGTCGGCCCAGTCGTGCAGCAGCTCCCGGATCTGCTGGCGCACGCCCGCGATCCGTTCCGGTTCCACCTGGGCCACGGTCAGTACGGTGCGGCGCGCGGGGCGGGCCGGGTGCGCCTGCGCGGTGCCGCAGTCGCAGGCCGCGCTCTCGCGGCACAGCAGCACCACCGCTATGTCGTCCTCGCGGCGGTCGGCCAGCGGGCCGGTGGTGTGGTGCGAGGAGGGTCCGTGCACGGCCTGGACCAGCAGGTCGGCCAGTCTTTCCAGATGCGGGGGGTCGAAGTGGGAGGAGCCGTCGTGCGCGTCGGACTCCAGGACCGCGCGCAGCCGCGCCCAGCCGGTTTCCAGGTCGTGCCCGCCGGTCTCGATGAGCCCGTCGGTGCAGAGCATCATCGTCTCGCCGGGTTCCAGGGTGAACCGCGTGGTGGGGTAGTCGGTGTCGGGGACGATCCCGAGCGGGAGTCCGCCCGCGGTGGGACGCATCAGGACGGTGCCGTCCGCCATCCGGATCGCGGGATCGGGATGGCCGGCCCGGGCCACCTCCAGCAGGCCGGTCCTCGGGTCGCACTCCACGTACAGGCAGGTCGCGAACCGCGGGCTCTGGAAGTCGGCGTCCCGGGCTCCGTCGTCCCGGGCTCCGTCGTCCCGGGCGCCGTCGTCCTCGTACGCGTCGGACTCCTGCGAGGAGCACAGACCGGCCAGGAAGCGGGAGGCGCGCGAGAGCACCGCGTCCGGCCGGTGGCCCTCGGACGCGTACGCCCGTACGGCGATCCGCAGCTGGCCCATCAGCCCGGCCGCCCGGACGTCGTGGCCCTGCACGTCGCCGATGACCAGCGCGAACCTGCCCGACGGCAGCGGGATCATGTCGTACCAGTCGCCGCCGACCTGGAGCCCGCCGCCCGTGGGCACGTACCGCGCCGCGATCCGCATGCCGGGGATCTCCGGGCCGAGCTGCGGCATCATCGACCGCTGCAGGCCGGTGGTGAGTTCCCGCTCGGACTCGGCCACCCCGGCGCGCTGGAGCGCCTGGGCCAGCATCCGGGCCACGGTCGTCAGGACGGACCGCTCGTCGGGGGAGAAGGACGCCGGGTGCTTGAAGGCGGCCATCCAGGCGCCCATGGTCCGCCCGGCCACGATCAGCGGGAGGAAGGCCCAGGAGACCCGGTCGAAGCGCTGGGCGAGCGGCCAGGCGGCCGGGAAGCGCCGCTTGTACTCCTCCGGGGTGGGCAGGTAGATCGCCCGGCCCGTCCGGACGACCTCCGCGGCCGGGTAGTCCGTCTCCAGCGGCATGTCCGTGAAGGGGCCCTCGTCGCACGGATCGTGCCCGTGGTGCCCGATGATCGACAGCCGGTCCCCGGCCGCGCCGAAGACGGCCAGACCGTCCGGGCTGAAACCGGGCATGGACAGCGAGGCGGCGACCCGCAGCACCTCCGCCGTGGACCGGGCCTCGGCCAGCGCCCGCCCGGCGTCCAGCAGGAAGGCCTCGCGGGAGCGCCGCCAGTCGCCGGTGATGGGGGTGTGCGCGGCCGTGGTGCCGGGCTGCGGCTCGGCGATCTCCTGGATGGTGCCGATCAGCTCGTAGTCCGTGACCCCGTCGGCCGTCTGGTTCGCCACCGGTTTGGAGCGGCTGCGCACGGTCCGCAGGACCCGGCCGTCCACGTCCATGATCCGGAGCCGGGCCTCGGCGAGCGTGCCCTCGGCGACGGCCAGGTTCACGATCCCGTTGATCTCGTTCCAGTCCACCGGGTGGAAGCGGGAGCGTACGGCGACCTCCGGCAGCACCACGGGCTCGGCGGGCAGCCCGAGCAGCCGGGCGGCCTCGCTGTCGAGCGTGACCGTCCCGGAGGCGTTGTCCCATCGCCACAGGCCGGTCGCGATGGCGGCCAGGACGTCCTCGATGCGCACCCGGCCATCTTTACAGGTCATATCCGTTACGTGCCTGTTCGCCCGCGCCCGCGGACGCATTTGCGCAGGCTGGAGGGAGTGCCCGACCCGTCACCTTCCCGGACGGTAACCTTGGGACGGTTGAATCCACCCTGGTATCGCGTAGAACTGGATGACTGATGCATCGGTACAGGTCCCACACCTGCGGCGAGCTCCGCGCTTCTGACGTCGCCGCCGACGTCCGGCTGAGCGGCTGGCTGCACAACCGTCGAGACCTGGGCGGCATCCTCTTCATCGATCTGCGCGACCACTACGGCATCACGCAGCTGGTCGCCCGGCCCGGCACCGCGGCGAACGAGGCGCTGAGCAGCGTCACCAAGGAGACGGTCGTCCGCATCGACGGCAAGGTCGTCTCCCGCGGCGCCGACAACGTCAACCCGGAGCTGCCGACCGGCGAGATCGAGATCGAGGTCTCCGAGGTCGAGGTGCTCGGCGCGGCCGCCCCGCTGCCGTTCACGATCAACACCGACGACGGTGTGAACGAGGAGCGGCGCCTGGAGTACCGCTTCCTCGACCTGCGCCGCGAGCGCATGCACCGCAACATCATGCTGCGCTCGGCCGTCATCGCGTCGATCCGCTCGAAGATGGTGGCCCTCGGCTTCAACGAGATGGCGACGCCGATCCTCACCGCGACCTCCCCCGAGGGCGCCCGTGACTTCGTGGTGCCGTCCCGCCTGAACCCGGGCAAGTTCTACGCCCTGCCGCAGGCGCCGCAGCAGTTCAAGCAGCTGCTGATGATCTCCGGCTTCGACCGGTACTTCCAGATCGCGCCCTGCTTCCGCGACGAGGACGCCCGCGCCGACCGCTCGCCGGGCGAGTTCTACCAGCTCGACGTGGAGATGTCCTTCGTCGAGCAGGAGGACGTCTTCCAGCCGATCGAGCGCCTGATGACCGAGCTCTTCACCGAGTTCGGCAACGGCCGCGAGGTCACCTCGCCGTTCCCGCGGATCCCGTTCCGCGAGTCGATGCTGAAGTACGGCAACGACAAGCCCGACCTGCGCGCCAAGCTGGAGCTCGTCGACATCACCGACGTGTTCGAGGGCTCGGAGTTCAAGGCGTTCGCCGGCAAGCACGTGCGTGCCCTGGCCGTCCCGGACACCGCCGCGCAGCCGCGCAAGTTCTTCGACGGCCTCGGCGAGTACGCGATCTCGCTGGGCGCCAAGGGCCTGGCCTGGGTCCGCGTGGGCGAGGACGGTTCGCTGACCGGCCCGATCGCCAAGTTCCTCACCGAGGAGAACCTCAAGGTCCTCACCGAGCGCCTGGGCCTGGTCCCCGGTCACGCCGTGTTCTTCGGTGCGGGCGACTTCGACGAGGTCTCCAAGATCATGTCCGGCGTTCGCGTCGAGGCGGCCAAGCGGGCCGGCCACTTCGAGGAGAACGTCTTCCGGTTCTGCTGGATCGTCGACTTCCCGATGTACGAGAAGGACGAGGAGACCGGCAAGATCGACTTCTCCCACAACCCCTTCTCCATGCCGCAGGGCGGGATGAAGGACCTGGAGGAGAAGGACCCGCTGGACATCCTGGCGTGGCAGTACGACATCGTCTGCAACGGCATCGAGCTGTCCTCCGGCGCGATCCGCAACCACGAGCCCGAGGTCATGCTGAAGGCCTTCGAGATCGCCGGTTACGAGGCCGAGACCGTCGAGCGCGAGTTCGCGGGCATGCTGCGCGCGTTCCGCCTGGGCGCCCCGCCGCACGGCGGCATCGCCCCGGGCGTGGACCGCATCGTCATGCTGCTGGCCGACGAGCCGAACATCCGCGAGACCATCGCCTTCCCGCTGAACGGCAACGCGCAGGACCTGATGATGGGCGCGCCGACGGTGCTGGAGGAGGCCCGTCTGCGTGAGCTGAACATCGCGCTGCGCAAGCCGGTCGAGACGAAGGCCGCGGAGCGGCCCGTCTCCGACGCGGTCGTCCCGGACGCCGGGTCCCCGCGGGGCTGAGTCCCGCCCCGCCGGTACCGATACGCCGAAGGCGGCGCCCCCCTCCTGTCTCTTCTACACATCTACGA
>NZ_JBSGXU010000323.1:0-5354 GCF_053610205.1 Streptomyces sp. NPDC054932
AGGCGGACGAGGCGGGGGTCGGCACGCTCGTCTGGCGCCGCCACCGGCCCTTCCACCCGGAGCGGCTCTACGAGGCCCTGGAGGACCTCGCGTGCGCGGCCGCCCGCAGCCGCGGCCGCTTCTGGCTCGCCGACCGCCCCGACACCCTGCTGGCCTGGGACGCCGCGGGCGGCGCGCTCTGCATGGAGAGCGGCGGCCCGTGGCTGGCCTCGCTGCCGGACGCCGCGTGGGAGATGATGCCTGCGGTGCGCAGGGCCGCAGCCGCCCTGGGCTGGCATCCCGAGCACGGCGACTGCTGCCAGCACCTGGTCTTCGTCTCACCAGGCCTGGACCGCGAACGGCTGGCCGGGATCCTCGACTCGTGCCTGCTGACCGACGCCGAGTTCGCCGCCGGTCGGGAGGCGTGGAAGCGCCTGCCGACCGCCTTCGGCGCCCTCCTCGACCCCGCCTCCTGAGCGCAGGGACCGGCCCGGCACCCGCGAGTACGGGGGCCGGGCCGGGCGGCCTGGCGCCCGGAGAGCAGCGGCCTCAGTCCCCGGCGCTACGGGCGCGGGCCCCCGAGCGGGTGCGGCCCGCGGTCTGGGCCCGCTGCGGGTGGCGGCGCACGTACTCGTGCTCCAGCTCGTTCATCCGCTTCGTGTGGGTGACCAGGGCGTCGTCGGACCCGTGCAACAGGGTCTCGTGGCGCGTGCGGTGAATGGCCTCGAGCTCCTTGAGGAGCCGGCCCTCCTCCAGCTTCTGCGCCGACGGACCGCCGTCGTTCTCCGTCATGGCACGTGCACCTCCTCCGCCGGGCCGCGGGATCACACTCGGCCTTCCTCCCCGGCCACTCCATCATCCCCCGCACCGCGGGACAGGGCCTCCGGGCGCATCGCACGGAAGGTACGGCGGTACGCGTGGGGAGAGACGCCGATGGCCGTGCGCAGGTGCTGGCGGAGCGAGGTGCCGCTGCCCAGGCCCGCGCGGGCGGCCACCGTGTCGACCGGCCAGTCCGTGGTCTCCAGCAGGTGCCTGGCCCGCTCGATCCGCTGCTGCACCAGCCACTGCCCGGGGCTCGCTCCGACTTCGTCCCGGAAGCGCCGGGTGAAGGTCCGGACGCTGACCCCGGCGTGCGCGGCCATGTCGGCCAGGGTCACGGGTTCGCCGATCCGCTCCAGCACCCAGGCACGGGTGGGAGCCGTGCCGCTGCCCGTCGGCGCGGGAACGGGGCGGCGGATGTACTGCGCCTGCCCGCCGTCGCGCCACGGCGGTACGACACAGGCGCGTGCCACGTCGTTGGCGACCGCGCTGCCGTGGTCGCGGCGGACGATGTGCAGGCAGAGGTCGATCCCGGCGGCGACCCCGGCCGAGGTCAGGACGTCGCCGTCGTCGACGAACAGCACGTCGGGGTCGACGCGGACCCGGGTGAAGGTCCGCCGCAGCCGGTCGGCCTCGCGCCAGTGGGTGGTGGCCGGACGGCCGTCGAGGAGGCCCGCGGCGGCCAGGACGTAGGTTCCGGTGCAGATCGCCACCATGCGGGTGCCGGGGCGGACGGCGGCGAGGGCCGTGCGCAAGGTGTCCGGGAGGCGGCCTTCGGTCCGGATCGGTCCCAGGTCGCGGGAGGGCGGGATGACCACCGTGTCGGCGGTGGCCAGGACGGACGCGTCGTGGGCGACGGCGAGGTGGTAGTCGGCGTCGGTCCGCACCGGGCGGCCGTCCAGGCTGCACGTGGTCACGGAGTAGAGCGTCTTGCCCCCGGGGTCGCGTGCCGCGCCGAAGACGCGGGCCGGGATGCCCAGTTCGAAGGGCATCACACCGTCCAGGGCGAGAACTCCGATGCGGTGCATGACCCGATCCTTTCACTGGTTGACCATCGGGCCACTACCTGGCCCCTCCCCCTGGCGACAGCCTGGGAACGCGCCCCGCCGAAGGGGCGCTGAGCAACCGGTCCCCCCTCCCCGAGAGAGATCACCATGACCCACGAAGCCCGTCCGATGATGCGCGCCGTCACCCAGGACCGCGCCGGCGGACCGGAAGTGCTCCGGCTCGTCGAGACCGAGCGGCCGAGCCCCGGCCCGACCGAGGTCCTGGTCCGGGTCCATGCCGCAGGCGTCAACCCGGCGGACTGGCAGACGCGGTCCCGGGGCGTGTTCTCCACCGGCGCCACGCCCCCGTTCACCCTGGGGTTCGACGTCTCCGGCGTCGTCGAGGCGGTCGGCCGCGGGGTCACCGTCCTGCGGCCCGGCGACGCCGTGTTCGGCATGCCCCGGTTCCCGCACCCCGCCGGCGCCTACGCCGACTACGTGACGGCGCCGGCCCGCCATTTCGTCCACCTCCCCGAAGGGCTCGGCCACATCGAGGCGGCGGCCGTCCCGCTGGCCGCCCTCACCGCCTGGCAGGCCCTGGTCGACACGGCGGGCATCGGGCCGGGCTCGCGCGTCCTGATCCACGCGGCGGCGGGCGGAGTGGGGCACCTCGCCGTGCAGATCGCCAAGTCCCGGGGCGCGTACGTCATCGGCACCGCCCGTGAGGCCGGGCACGGCTTCCTGCGCGCACTCGGTGCCGACGAACTCGTCGACCACACCCGCCGGGACTTCGCGGAGGACGTGAGCGACGTCGACGTGGTCCTCGACGCCGTCGGACCCGCCTACTGGTCCCGCTCCCTGCGCACCCTGCGGCCCGGCGGAACACTGGTCTCGATCGTGCCGCCCGACGAGACGTTCCCCGTCGAACAGGCCCGCGCGGCCGGGGTGCGTGCGGTGTTCATGCTCGTCGAGCCCGACCGGTGCGGACTGAGCCGGATCGCCTCCCTGATCGAGCGCGGCCTGCTCCGCGTCGAGGTCGGCGCGGTGCTCCCCCTGGAGGACGCGGCCCGGGCCCACGCGCTCGGCGAGGCAGGACGCACCGGGGGAAAGATCGTCCTGTCCGTGGCCTGACGCCGCGTTGTCGCGGCGGCCGGTCCGCGCGCCCTCCCCCGAAGCGAGTAGACACTGTCTACGCCTCCTGGTAGACAGTGTCCATGGACGAGGAGAGACCGCTCCGGGAGCGGCTGATCGACGTGGGTGTGGAGCTGGTCCTGAGCGAGGGCACCGGCGCTCTGGGGCTGCGGGAGATCGCACGCCGGGCGGGCGTCTCGCACGGGGCGCCGCGCCGGTACTTCCCCACGCACCAGTCCCTGCTGTCGGCGATCGCCCGGCGTGGCTTCGAGGATCTCGGGATGCGCTTCGCGCACACGGAGGCGGTCGCCGGGCCACTGTCCCCGCGGGAGCAGGTGCGGGCGATCGGGAGCGCGTACGTCGGCTACGCGCTGGAGCACCCGGGGATGTTCGAGCTGATGTTCCGCCACGACCTGCTGGACAGCACGGGCCAGGACCGGAGCCAGGAGCGGAGCCAGGACCGGGAGCAGGACCGGAACCCCTCCGAGGGGCCCCGGCTGCGGGAGACGACGCTCCCGATGTTCGGTCTCCTCGTCTCGCTCGTCCAACGCTGCGGTGCGGCCGAACCCCCCGTCACCGCGGCCGCGTTGTGGGCCAACCTGCACGGCCTGGCGCAGCTGTGGCGCTGGGGCAGCCTGCCGCTGGCCCTCGGCGACGCCCCGGCCGACGGGATCGAGCGGCTCGTCGCGGCAGCCGTCGACGCCCATCTCGGACCGGAAACCCTATGAGGCAGCGGATATCACTCCTCGTCAGCGTGGCGGGAGCCATGCTCGTCGCGCTGGACGGCACCGTGCTGACCGTGGCGCAGCCGAGCCTTCGGCGCGATCTGGGGGCGAGCGTCGCGCAGGTCCAGTGGACCAGCACCGCCTATCTGCTCGCCGTGGCCGCGTTCCTGGTCGTCGCCGGGCGCCTGGGCGACCGGTACGGGCACTCCCGGCTGCTCCTCGTCGGCGTGCTCGGCTTCGCCGCGGCCTCGGCGGGCATCGTGTTCGCGCCCGGCGTGGGCTGGGTGATCGCCCTGCGTGCCGCGCAGGGCGTGTTCGGGGCGCTGTTGCAGCCCGCGACGCTGGCACTGCTGCGGCTCGCGTACCCGCCCGACCGGCTCGCCACTGCGGTGGCCGTGCGGACGAGCTCGATCGGGGCGGCCGCGGCGGCCGGCCCGCTGCTCGGTGGCCTGCTGGTCGCGCAGTGGGGCTGGCGGGCCGTGTTCGTGATCAATGTGCCGGTGGCCCTGGTGATCGCCGCGCTGACGCTCGCCGTACGGGCCCCCGCGCCGCCGCGCACAGCGGCCGGGCGGCCGGACCTCACCGGCGCCGCCCTGCTCGCGACGGCCCTCGCGGTACTCGTGCACGCACTGGTCGGTGTGCCCGAGTACGGGTGGACCGGCGCGCCCACGGTCGTCGGGTTCGGGGCCGCCGCCGGGCTTGCGGCCCTGTTCGTACGCCGTGAGCGGCGGGCCGCGCAGCCGTTCGTCCCGCACGCCGTGGCCCGGTCCACGGCGGTGACGGCCTCGATGGGGCTGCTGCTGATCGTCTCCGCGGGCATGTTCGGGGCGCTGTTCACGGCCACGTTCCACCTCCAGGACGTCGAGGGGCTGGACCCGCTCGCCACCGGGGTGCGCGTGCTGCCGCTGACGGCGGCGATGGTCGTGGGGGCGCCGGTGGCGGGCCTGGCGCTGCGCCGGTTCGGACCGCGCCGGACCGCGCTGGCCGGTACGGGGCTGGTCGTCGCCGGGATCGCGGGGCTGGGCTCCGCGTCCGCGGTGGCCTTCGGGGTGCTCGGCGCCGGGTTCACCACCGTCATGGTCACCGCCACCGGGGCCGTGGTCGGCGAGGCCCCGGCCGGATACGCCGGGGTCGTCGGGGGGCTCAAGCAGACGGCCATGAACGTCGGCCCGGCCCTCGGGATCGCGGTCGCCGCGGGCGCCGGGCCGCACGGCTCGTCGCTGGTGGCGCTGGCCGTGCTGACGGCCGCAGGGCTGGTGGTGGCGTCACTGCTGCCCGGCGGCGCGCGCCCGGCAGCTGCGGGCGACCTCGTCGGCGAAGACCAGGGCGGGCGGGGCGAGGGCGGCCCAGCGGCGCACGGCCCAGCCGACCGCGAGGGGCGGCAGCGCGGGGATCGGCACGAGGCGCAGCGGGCCGGCGGAGCCGGGGACCTGCCAGCCGGGCAGCGCGGGCACGACGGCGTGTCCGAGGCCTAGTTCGGCGAGCAGCAGGGCGGTGTCCCAGTCGGCCACGCTGGTGTCGGAGCTGACCCGGATGCCGGCTTCGGCGAAGGCGGCGTCGAGGTGGGCGCGGGAGGCTGAATTCTTGGGGAGCCGGATGTGACGGATGCCGGCGAGGTCGGCCGGGTCGATGCGGGGGCGGGCGGCGAGGGGGTCGTCGGCGCCGACGGCGAGCACCCAGGGGAGCTCCATGACGGGGCGCAGCTCGATACCGC
>NZ_JBSGXU010000324.1:0-5328 GCF_053610205.1 Streptomyces sp. NPDC054932
TCCCGGGGCGGGCCGGCTCGGGGAGCCGGCCCATCCCTTGACGTAGTTAGTGATTGAGCACTAACTTAGCCTCATGGTGAGGATGAGCGCAGACGAGCGGCGTGAGAGCGTCATTCGCGCGGCGATGCACGAGTTCGCGCGTGGGGGTTACTACGGGACCTCCACCGAGGCGATCGCCAAGCGGGTGGGTGTCTCGCAGCCGTATCTCTTCCGGCTCTTCCCGAACAAGCCCGCCATCTTCCTCGCCGCGGCAGAGCGCTGCATGAGGGACACCCGGGCGGTCTTCGCCGAGGCGGCCGAAGGGCTGCACGGGGAGGAGGCCACCCTCGCCATGGCGAACGCCTACACCCGGCTGATCGCCGAGGATCCCGACAAGCTCCAGATGCAGCTCCAGATGTACGTCACCGTCGCCGCCGCCGAGGCGGCCGGCGACCACGAGCTCGGCGAGCTCGTGCGCAAGGGCTGGATGGAGCTCTGGGACACGGTCCACGTGCCCTTCGGCGGGGACGTCGGCGAGACCACGACCTTCATGGCGTACGGAATGCTGATCAACACCCTCGCCGCGATGGGCTTCCCGCCCGACCACCGGGTCTGGGAGGGCCTCTACCCGTCGGCGCGGGCCACGGGTCGCCTGGAGAAGTGAGGGCGCGCGAGGTCCGCTCGCGCGCATCTTCATGGCCATGAAAGTTAGTCATCAATAACTAACAACCTGCAGGGGGAAATCGTGCACACGCAGGACACCAAGCTCCGCGGGCCCGCCGTCTGGGCCCTCGTCCTCACGGGCGTGGCCAGCTTCATGGCCGCACTCGACAACCTGGTCGTCACCACCGCCCTCCCCGCCATCCGCGAGGACCTCGGCGGCAGGCTGGAGGACCTGGAGTGGACGGTGAACGCGTACACGCTCACCTTCGCCGTCCTCCTGATGTTCGGCGCCGCCCTCGGGGACCGCTTCGGCCGCCGGCGGCTGTTCATCGTGGGCCTCGCGGTCTTCACCGGCGCCTCCGCCGCGGCCGCCCTCTCGCCCGGCATCGACGCCCTCATCGCCGCCCGCGCCGTGCAGGGCGTCGGCGCCGCGATCATGATGCCGCTCACGCTCACCCTGCTCACCGCCGCCGTACCGGCCGCCCGCCGCGGCATGGCCCTCGGCATCTACGGCGCCGTCACCGGCCTCGCCGTCGCCAGCGGCCCCCTCATCGGCGGCAGCCTCACCGAGCACATCTCCTGGCAGTGGATCTTCTGGCTCAACGTGCCGATAGGCCTCGCCCTGATCCCGCTCGCCCGCCTGCGCCTGGCCGAGTCCACCGCCCCCGACGCGCGCCTCGACATCCCCGGCACCCTGCTCATCAGCGGCGGCCTCTTCGGCATCGTCTACGCCCTGGTCAACGCCAACGCCGAGGGCTGGACCAGCGCCCCCGTGCTCACCGGCCTGATCGTCGGAGCCGCCCTCGTCGGCGGGTTCATCCACCACGGCTTCACCCACGCCAACCCCATGCTCCCCATGCGCCTCTTCCGCGACCGGGGCTTCCTCGGGATCAACCTGGCCAGCCTGCTGATGTTCCTCGGCATGTTCGGCTCGATCTTCCTGCTCAGCCAGTTCCTCCAGGGCGTCGCCGGCTACTCGCCCACCGAGGCCGGCCTGCGGATGCTCCCCTGGACCGGTATGCCGATGATCGTCGCCCCGCTGGCCGGGATCCTCTCCGACCGCATCGGCGGCCGCCCCGTCGTCGCCGCCGGACTCGCCTTCCAGGCCCTCGGTCTCGCCTGGTTCGCGGCCATCCTGAGCGCGGACGTCTCGTACGCCGCCCAGCTCCCGCCGCTGATCCTCAGCGGGATCGGCATGGCCCTCTACTTCGCCCCCGCCGCCAACGTGCTGATGTCCACCGTCGCCCCGGCCGACCAGGGCAGGGCCTCGGGCACCAACAACGCCCTGCGCGAGGTCGGCGGAGCCCTCGGTGTCGCCGTCCTGGCCTCCGTCTTCTCCTCCCAGGGCGGCTACGAATCCCCGCAGGCCTTCACCGACGGAACCATCCCCGCCCTGTGGATCGGCGCCGGCGCGGTCGCCCTCGCCGCCGCCCTGGCCCTGCTGGTGCCCCGTAAGGCCAAGGCCACCCCGGCGCCCGCAGGCCGGACCACCGCCGTCCCGGACAAGGTGCCCGCCGCCGGCTGACCCGCCCGTACCCGACCCAGACCGCCAAGGAGTACTCGCCATGCCCGACATTCCCTGGTCCACGCCCACCCAGGCCGCCCCCGACGCCGAGGTCCACGTCATGGCCTCCCGCTTCGAGACCGCCACGCTCGCCGGAGCCGTCAAGTTCTTCCTCAAGGCGCCCGGCATCATCGGCCAGATCCGCAAGGCCCCCGGCGCCCACGGCGTCGCCCTGCGCGCCCGCGTCCTGCGCCGCACCTTCCTCACCCTGTCCGCGTGGGAGGACCGGGACGCGCTCTACCGCTTCGCCCGCAGCGAGCCCCACCGTTCGAGCTCCCGCGCCGCCAGCGCGTACATGAAGGAATCGGCCTTCACCTTCTGGACCGTGCGGGCCGACGAGCTCCCCGTCACCTGGGCCGAGGCCGAGCGTCGCCTCGCCGAGCAGAAGTCGAGCTACTGACCCGGCCGGTACGGGGGACGAGCGAGTACGGTCCGTGGCCCCGCAGGGATGCGAGGGGCACGGACCGTACTCTTGTCCACGTGCAGGAACTCCACGATGCCCCCCTCGCCCCGCTGACCACCTTCCGTCTCGGTGGTCCCGCCGCCCGTCTGGTCACCGCGACCACCGATGCCGAGGTCGTCGCCACCGTGCGCGCCGCGGACGAGAGCGGCACCCCGCTCCTGATCATCGGCGGCGGCAGCAACCTGGTCATCGGCGACCGGGGCTTCGACGGCACCGCCCTGCGCATCGCGACCACCGGCTTCACCCTCGACGGCACCACCCTGGAGCTCGCCGCGGGTGAGAACTGGAGCGACGCCGTCGCCCGCACCGTCGAGGCCGGCCTCGCCGGCATCGAGTGCCTCGCCGGAATCCCCGGCTCGGCCGGCGCCACCCCGATCCAGAACGTCGGGGCGTACGGCCAGGAGGTCTGCGACACGATCACCGAGGTCGTCGCCTACGACCGCACCACCGGCGAAACGGTCACTCTCAGCGCCGCCGAGTGCGCCTTCCGGTACCGCAACAGCACCTTCAAGGACCAGCCCGACCGCTACGTCGTCCTGCGCGTGCGCTTCGCACTGGAGGACGCCGGCGGCCTGTCGGCTCCGATCAAGTACCCCGAGACCGCCCGCGCCCTCGGCGTCGGCGCCGGCGACCGGGTCCCCGCCGCCACCGCCCGCGAGACCGTGCTGCGCCTGCGCGCCGGCAAGGGCATGGTCCTCGACCCCGCCGACCACGACACCTGGTCGGCCGGCTCCTTCTTCCACAACCCGATCCTGACCGACGAGGCATACGCCGACTTCCTCGCCCGCGTCCAGGACCGCCTCGGCCCCGAGACCGCCCCGCCCGCGTACCCCGCAGGTGAGGGCCGTACGAAGACCAGCGCGGCCTGGCTGATCGACAAGGCCGGCTTCACCAAGGGCTACGGGACCGGCCCGGCGCGCATCTCCACCAAGCACACCCTCGCCCTCACCAACCGCGGCGAGGCCACCACCGAGGACCTCCTCACCCTGGCCCGCGAGGTCGTCGCGGGTGTCCACGCGGCCTTCGGCGTCACCCTGGTCAACGAGCCGGTGACGGTCGGCGTCAGCATCTGAGGAGCCCCGGCCGCCCATGCTCTGTCCCCTGCACGGGGCCGGTACGGACCCCACCCGTCTCGTGGGGCGCACGCTCAGCAGAGTCGTCGCGTCCTGGCACATCAGTGACGGCGAACGCTCCGAGGCGCCCCTCGACGTCTGGCTGATCGACAGCATCGGCGACACCATCCGGATCACCACCGGATCCGACCAGTGCCTCATCGTCGAGTCCGCCGCACCGCACGGGCCCTACGACCTGGGGGAGTGGGGCCGCATCGAGGTCGGCGAGGACCTCGGCTACCACCCCTTCCTGCGGCACCTCGGCGAGACCGTCGCCTCGGTGGCCGAGTTCGCGCTGCCCGAGCAGGGCCGCACCCACCTGGAGATCGGCTTCCTGGACGGCGGGCGGGTGCGCGCCGACTGCTACGAGGGGGACCTGCGGCTCACCCGCTGAGCCAGTGGTCGATCCCCGCCAGCAGCTTGGCCTGTACGTCGTCGGGCGCCGCGCTGCCGCGCACCGACTGGCGGGCCAGCTCGGCGAGCTCCGCGTCCGTGAAGGCATGGTGACGGCGGGCGATCTCGTACTGGGCCGCGAGCCGCGACCCGAAGAGCAGCGGGTCGTCCGCGCCCAGCGCCATGGGGACCCCGGCCTCGAAGAGGGTGCGCAGCGGGACGTCCTCGGGCCGCTCGTAGACCCCGAGGGCGACGTTGGAGGCCGGGCAGACCTCGCAGGTGATCTGCCGGTCGGCGAGCCGCTTGAGCAGCCGGGGGTCCTCGGCGGCCCGGACCCCGTGCCCGATCCGGGAGGCGTGCAGGTCGTCGAGGCAGTCGCGGACCGAGGAGGGGCCGGTGAGCTCGCCGCCGTGCGGGGCGGCGAGGAGGCCGCCCTCGCGGGCGATGGCGAAGGCCCGGTCGAAGTCGCGGGCCATGCCGCGGCGCTCGTCGTTGGAGAGGCCGAAGCCCACGATGCCGCGGTCGGCGTAGCGGACGGCGAGACGGGCGAGGGTGCGGGCGTCGAGCGGGTGCTTCATGCGGTTCGCGGCGATGAGGACGCGCATGCCGAGACCGGTCTCGCGGGAGGCGGCGTCGACGGCGTCGAGGATGATCTCGACGGCCGGGATCATCCCGCCGAGGAGGGGCGCGTAGGAGGTGGGATCCACCTGGATCTCCAGCCAGCCGCTGCCGTCCCGTACGTCCTCCTCCGCGGCCTCGCGGACCAGGCGCCGGATGTCGTCGGGCTCGCGCAGACAGGAGCGGGCGGCGTCGTAGAGCCGCTGGAAGCGGAACCAGCCGCGCTCGTCGGTGGCGCGGAGCTTGGGCGGCTCTCCGGCGGTGAGGGCGTCGGGGAGCCGCACGCCGTACTTGTCGGCGAGCTCCAGCAGGGTCGATGGCCGCATCGACCCGGTGAAGTGCAGGTGGAGGTGGGCCTTGGGCAGAAGCGTGAGATCGCGTGCGTGCTCCATCTGGTGATCCTGCCGTACCGCTGCGCTCAGCGGGAGGGGGTTTTACCGATCGGGGGCTTGCGCGAACGCGTGAACGGGTGCGAATCCGCTGCGCGGGGGCCTTCCGGGCGCCGCCCGGACCCGCGCCTCAAGCGCCGGCGGGGC
>NZ_JBSGXU010000325.1:0-5321 GCF_053610205.1 Streptomyces sp. NPDC054932
CCCGGACCGGGAGCACCCCGCCGGCCCGGCGAGGGCGAAGTACAGGGCGGCCCGCACTCCTCACGGACGACGCCGCGCCCGCCTCCGCTTCGGCCACGGGCACGGCCGAGCAGCTGATCGCCTGGGAGCCCGAGGAGTAGCCGGTCCGTACCGCGTCCGCCTCGGTGACCGTCCCCGGGCGGGCCGGGGGCTCGGGGGTGGTGCTCGGCGGCCGGGCACGGGTTTCTACGATCACAGGCGTGCGCCATTCCTTCCTCCACCGCGGCCGCCGTTTGTCCTACCTCGATTTCGGCGGGCCCGGCCGGCCCGTACTGGCCCTGCACGGGCACTACAACGAGGCCGCCGCGTTCGCTCCGCTGGCCGCCGCACTCGCCCCGGACTGGCGGGTGTTGGCGCTGGACCAGCGCGGGCACGGGGAGTCCGATCGCGCCGACTCCTACGGCCGCAAGGACTACGTCGAGGACGTGGCCGCCTTCCACGACCACCTCGGGCTCGGCCCGCTGCCGGTGGTGGGGCACTCCCTCGGCGGGGTCAACGCCTACCAGTACGCCGCCCGCCGCCCCGGACGCGTCTGCGCCCTGGTCGTCGAGGACATCGGCGCCGTCGTCGACATCGACACCGCCTTCACCCGCCGCCTGCCCGGACCGCAACCCACCCGTGAAGCCCTGGCCCAAGCCCTCGGAACCGCCGCACCCTACCTGGAGTGCTCGTTCCGCGAGAAGGACGGCGGGTGGGGATTCTCCTTCGACGCCGAAGACACCATCGCCTCCCAACAGGCCCTCACCGGCGACCACTGGGCCGACTGGACGACCCTGACCTGTCCGACCCTCCTCGTCCACGGAACCCACAGCGACGAGATCACCCCCGACCACGCCCGCGAGATGCACGCCCGCCATCCGGGCCCCGTCCGCCGGGTCGAACTCGCGGCCGGACACGTCGTCCACCACGACGCCCCGGACGACTTCGCACACGCCCTCCGCACCTTCCTCGCCGCCGGCAACGTGGCGGCGGAGGACTCCTTCCTGATGCGGCGGCTGCGCCGGGCCGGTCTGGTGACGCTGGGCCGCACGGCCACGCCCGAATTCGCCTACAGCACCACCACGGAGCCGGTCCTGTACGGCGCCACCCGCAACCCCTGGGATCCCACCCGGACAGCGGGCGGCTCCAGCGGCGGGTCGGCCGCGGCCGTCGCCGCCGGCATCACTCCCCTCGCGCACGCCACCGATGCGGCCGGATCGATCCGGGTGCCGGCCGCCAGCACCGGGCTGTTCGGCCTCAAGCCCACCCGCGGCCGCATCTCCCTGGGGCCGGACGCCGACGAGGTCTTCAACGGCCTCGCGGTGCACGGCGGGCTCAGCCGGACCGTGCGGGACAGTGCGGCCCTGCTCGACCTGATCCAGGGTCCGGAGACCGGCGACCCCTACTTCGCGGAGCGCCCCCGCCGCCCCTACACCGAAGAGATCACCAGGGAACCCGGCCGCCTGCGCGTCGGCCTGGTCACCGTCCCCTGGAACGGGCGCGCCGTGGAACCGGCCGTGAGCGGGGCCGCCCTGGCCGCCGCCCGGCTGCTGGAATCGCTCGGCCACCGGGTCGACGTCACCACCGTGGATCTCGGCGCGAGCTGGGAGGAGTTCGTCCTCGCCAACGCCCGCCTGTGGTCCACGAACCTGGTGACGTGGATCGACGGCCTCGCCCGGGCGTTCGGCCGCCCCGTGGACGAGTCCACCGTCGAGCCCGAGATGCTCGCGAGCTACAGGTGGGGACTCGAGGTGAGCGGCGCGGAGTTCGTGCACGCCCTCGACGTGCGCAACCGGGTCGCCCGCTCGATCGGCGCCCACTTCGGGAACCAGGACGTGCTGCTCACGCCCACCCTCCCCGAGATACCGGTGGCCCTCGGCACCTACGGCCGGGGCGCGGAGAACGCCGACGGGCCGGGCTGGCTGGAGCACCTGTTCCACCGCTCGCCGTTCACCGCCGCTTTCAACGTCGCCGGCACGCCCGCGATGTCGGTGCCGCTCGCGTTCGACCCGGCCACCGGCATGCCGATCGGGGTCCAGTTCGCCGCGGGCTACGGACGCGAGGACGTGCTGTTCCGGCTCGCCGCGCAACTGGAGAAGGCCGCGCCCTGGGCGGAGCGCAGGCCTGCCGTGTGGGCGGGCGCGGCCCGGTCCGCCTGATCCCCCCGGGCGGGAACGCGCGCCGCCCGCGCACGAGGTGCACGAACCCGTCCGGGCGACGCGGGAACGGTGAAACGATCCGGCCCGCAGCACCCGCCCTACCGTGTCGGGCATGAAGCCGTTATGGACCGTGCTCACGATCACCTCGCTGGTCACCGGGATGACGGCGGCTGCGCCTGCGCAGGCCCCGGACGCATCCGTCCCGGCCGCCGCCCCGGCGGCGTACGCGGCGTGCTGGACGAAGTACTCGGGCGGGCAGGCCACCGATTCCCGCGGCAACTCCTCCGTCGACGGAGGGGAGCTCACCTATGACGACGCGACGAGCCTGGACGACGCCCTGTCGCACGCGGTGCGGTCCTGGAGCCTGGGCACGGTCCGGATCCGCAGGGACGGCGCGACGAGTTACGCCGACGTCGAGTTCAAGGACACGAACCGCACGGACGGGCAGTGGCGCGACCTGTACGGCTACTGGGAGCACGGCCCGGGCACCGACGTGATCTGGCTGAACCTGGCGAACCTGACGACGCCCGAGGCCAGGCGCAAGACGGCCGCTCACGAGCTGGGACACGCCCTCGGCTTCTGCCACAAGGACCCGTCGAGGTACTCCACGCTGATGGCACCGCACACCGGAGACATGGCACCGGCACCGACGGCCCAGGACAAGAAGAACTACGCACTGCTGTGGGGATGATGACCGTGAAGAAGAAGACGTGGGCGCTGGCCGGTGCCACGCTCGTCCTCGCCGCCGTCGCGCTGGGCGCCGCGAAGGTCGCGATGGAGCCGGGCCTCCCCCCGACCTCGTCGGCGGACGTCGGCTACCGGGCCACCGACGACCGCGAGGTCGCCGGTCACGCCGACGAGCTGGTGTGGGCGCGGATCACCGGCAGCACCGAGCACGCCCCGCTGTTCGGCGGCGGGCCGGTCCGCGTCGACTACCGGGCCCGGGTGCAGAAGGCGTTCAAGGGCACACCGCCGTCCTCGGTGACGGTGAGCGTCGTGTACGCGGACGGCGACGGGACGCGGATGGCCGAGGGCCGGTCCTACGTGATCGCGGTGGCACGCGGCGCGCAGGAGGGGGAACGCTGGATGCTGCCGGGGAGCGTCCATGTGGAAACACCGTCGCTGGACGACACCGGAGACTCCCGGCAGGGCGAGCACAATGCGTCCCTGCGCGAGGCGGCACCAGCGGGCCAGGGCGAGCGCTGGACACGGGCCGCGGCCCGGCAGATCGCCGACTGACCGGTGCCGGCCGCCCCTGCACGGGCACGCCGCGGACGGGCCTGTCCGGGCACGGCCTCTGGTGCCGCGGCCCGCCGCAAGGGGATCATGGGCGGCGCGCGTTGGCCGTCATCGCCGCAGCGAGTGCAGGAGGTACGTGTGTCCGTAGCGTCGAGTCGTGCGTCCGGGAGTTCCGGCGTCCCGCTGCTCCGCGAGACGATCGGGGACAACCTCGACCGGACCGTACGGCGCTTCCCCGCCCGGGACGCCCTGGTGGACGTGGCCGCCGGCCGCCGGTGGACGTACGCGGAGCTGGCCGCCGAGGTGGACGCCCTCGCCCTGGGGCTGCTGGACCTCGGGATCGTGCGGGGCGACCGGGTCGGCATCTGGGCGCCCAACCGCGCCGAGTGGACGCTGGTGCAGTACGCCACCGCGAAGATCGGGGCGATCCTGGTCACCGTCAACCCGGCGTACCGCTCCCACGAGCTGGAGTACGTGCTCGGGCAGTCCGGCATCCGGCTGCTGGTCGCGGCGGAACGCTTCAAGAGCTCCGACTACGCGGCGATGATCGAGGAGGTCCGGCCGCGCTGTCCGGGGCTGGAGTTCACCGTCCTGTTCGACGGCCCGCGGTGGGACGCGCTGCTGGAGCGCGGGCGCGGGGCGGATCCGGCCGCACTGGCGCGGGCGCAGGCCGCGCTGAGTCCGGACGATGCGATCAACATCCAGTACACCTCGGGCACCACGGGCTTCCCCAAGGGAGCCACCCTCTCGCACCACAACATCCTCAACAACGGCTTCTTCGTGGGCGAGTTGTGCGGGTACGACGAGCGCGACCGGGTGTGCATCCCGGTGCCGTTCTACCACTGCTTCGGGATGGTGATGGGCAACCTCGCCTGCACCAGCCACGGCGCGGCGATGGTGATCCCCGCGCCCGCCTTCGACCCGGCGGCGACGCTGGCGGCGGTGGAGGCGGAGGCCTGCACCTCCCTGTACGGGGTCCCGACCATGTTCATCGCCGAGCTGGCCTCCCCCGGGTTCGACGGGTACGACCTGTCGAGCCTGCGCACCGGGATCATGGCGGGTTCGCCCTGCCCGGTGGAGGTCATGACCGAGGTCATCGAGCGGATGGGGATGACCGAGGTCTCCATCTGTTACGGCATGACGGAGACCTCGCCGGTGTCCACGCAGACCCGTGTGGACGACTCGGTCGAGCGCCGGGTCTCCACGGTGGGCCGGGTCGGCCCGCACCTGGAGGTCAAGGTGGTCGATCCGCAGTCGGGCCGGACCGTCCCGCGCGGCACCCCGGGAGAACTGTGCACCCGGGGCTACTCGGTGATGCTCGGCTACTGGGGCGAGCCCGGGAAGACCGCCGAGGCCGTCGACCCGGAGGGCTGGATGCACACCGGCGACCTGGCGGTCATGGACGGTGACGGCTACCTGAGCATCACCGGCCGGATCAAGGACATGGTGATCCGGGGAGGCGAGAACCTCTACCCCCGTGAGATCGAGGAGTTCCTCCACGCCCACCCCGATGTCCTGGACGTCCAGGTGATCGGGGTGCCCGATCCGAAGTACGGGGAGGAGCTGATGGCGTGGGTACGGATGCGCGAGGGGGCCGAGGCGCTGACCGCGCAGGCCGTGCGCGCGTACTGCGCGGGGCGGCTGGCCCACTTCAAGATCCCCCGCTATGTCCACGTCGTGGAGGAGTTCCCGATGACCGTCACCGGGAAGATCCGCAAGATCGAGATGCGCGCGATGGCGGCCCGTCTGCTGGAGCAGGAGGCGACGGCGGCGGGCGGCGCCTGAGCCTGCCCGGCCCGCTCACCTTGGGCGTGGGGGCGGACGAACGGGGACTGCGGCGGGGCGCGCGGCTGCCGGTCGGTGTCACCGGCCGCGCGGGCCCCTGCTTCGCGGGGTGTTCGGGGA
>NZ_JBSGXU010000326.1:0-5232 GCF_053610205.1 Streptomyces sp. NPDC054932
GGGCCGGGGCGCCCCGTTTCGGGACCTGCGGGAACGCAGGGACGGCGCAACCGGGCGGTGGTGTGACCATCTGCTGATCCGATTGGGGGATTTGCCCGCCGCGCTCCACACGGGTCGTCGCTCTGCGTGAACTACGCTCGCAATCCGGTGGCAGGGAGAGGAGCGGATCCGTGGCGGATTTCGTCGGGCGGCGGCGTGAGCTCAAGGAGCTGCGCGAGGACATCGCACGGACCGGGCTCGACACGCTCTCCGGCCGCAAGGCCAAGGCGCCGCGGGCCCGGGTGCTGCTCGTCGCCGGGCGGCCGGGGTCCGGCCGAACGGCCCTCGCCGAGGCATTCGTCCGCGAGGTCGCCGAGGACTACCCCGACGGAGTGCTGCGCACCCGCCTCACCGCTCCCGGCGGGGAGACGGTGGCCACCGAGCGGGCCGTCCGGAGCCTGCTGGAGGGGCTGGGGCAGCCCACCCCGCCCGGGGCCGGCGAGGACGAACTGAGCTCGGCCCTGCGCACCGCCCTCGACGGGCGGCGGGCGATCATCCTGGTCGACGACGCCGCCGATCCGCAGCAGGTGGACGCCCTGCTCCCGGACACCCCCGAGTGCCTCGTCGTGGTCACCGCCGAGGGGCCGCTCACCGGGATCCCCGATGTCCGGCCCTGCACCCTCGGCGGGCTCGACACACCCTCCGCCGTGGAGCTGCTCGCCCAGCGCATCGGCGACACCCGCGTCACCGCCGACCCCCGGGCCGCCGAGGCCCTCGCCGAGGAGTGCGGGGGCCAGCCCGCCGCGCTCGTCCTCGTCGGCGGGTGGCTCGCCGCCCACCCCAAGGCCTCCGTCGCCGACGTGGCCAAGCAGCTCCACGACATGCCCGCCACCACCGGCGGCCCGCTCGCCCGCGGCTTCCGGCTCGTCTACGAGTCCCTGCCGCAGCCCGCCCAGCGGACCCTGCGGCTGCTCCCGCTCGCCCCCGCCGGCATCGTCGACTCGCACACCGCCTCCGCCCTCGCCGGCTGCTCCGTGGCCGCCGCCCAGTCCACGCTCGACGACTTCGCCGGGCTGGGCCTCGTCCGCGCCTCCCGCGACGGCCTGTTCCTGCTGCCCGGCTGCCTCGCACCCCTGCTCCAGGCCCTGCTGGAGGCCAAGGAACGGCCCGCCGAGGTCCAGCTGGCCCGGGCCCGGATGCTGGAGCGCACCGTACGGCTGCTGCACTCCTGCCGGGCCATGGCCGAGGGCGAGGAGCCCGGGGTGGACGCCGCCGTCGACGACGACCTGCGCGAGCTGCTCGACGGCCTGCCGCGCGCCCTGCGCTTCCCCGACCGGCGGGCCGCCGCCACCTGGCTGGACACCCGGCTGCCCGCGCTCGGTGCGGCGGCCTCCCTGGCCGTGGCCGACGGGCAGCTGGACACCCTGGCCCGCAGGCTGGTCGCGGCCCTCGTCCGGGCGCTGGCGGACCACCGGGGCACGGCCGAGGCCGCCCCCGAGCTGTACGGGCTGCACCGGCTGGTCCTGGACGTGGCCGAGCGCCGCCACCTGCACCGGGAGCAGGCCGCCGCGCTGCTGAACCTGGCCGACCTGGACGCCGCGACCGGCCGGACCCAGGAGGCGCTGGAGCGCTACCGGGCCGCGCTGGACGCCGGACGGGCGGCGAACGATCCGTATGCGACGGGCCGCGCGATGGAATCCGTAGGGGGTGCCTACCAGGAGCTGGCGGACTGGCACCGGGCCTCCGACTGGTTCGGCCGGGCGCTCTCCCAGGCCCTCGCGCGGGGCGAGCGCGCGGACGAGGCCCGGCTGTACGGGCGGCTCGGGAACGTCAACACCTACGCGGGGCGGTACGGGGACGCGCTGCGCAGCTGGCGGGCGGCCGCCGCGGGCTACCGGAAGCTGGCCGATGTCCCCGGTCAGGCCAAGGCGTTGAGCGAGATGGCGAGGGTCCAGGAATACGCCGGCCGGCCCGAGGAATCGCTGCACACCTGCCGCGAGGCGGTGGAGCTGGCGCGCAGGGCGGGCGACCAGCGACTTCAGGCCGCACTGCAGGTCCGGCTGGCCGACACGCTGGACCGATTGGGAGACCCCGCGGCTGCCAGGCTGCACCGCTCCGCAGCAGACAGATTGCTGGGAGATGACCCTGCAGCCTGCGAAATCCGTAGTGCTTCCGACTGAGATTATTGGTTTGCAAGGCTAGACAGCGACTCATCCTTCATTAGACTGGGTTCACCGCGGCATCCCGTGGTGCATCCCGTTGCGCGTTCTTGTGGGCGGGTATGTATGGAAGTGCCCCGTAATATCCCCTGAGCCAAGGACCGTGATCGACGATGAAGGTCGGCATCCCCCGCGAGGTCAAGAACAACGAGTTCCGGGTCGCCATCACGCCCGCCGGCGTGCATGAGCTGGTCCGCAACGGCCACCAGGTCTTCATCGAGCAGAACGCCGGTGTGGGCTCCTCGATCACGGACGCCGAGTACGTCTCGGCCGGCGCCGAGATCCTCGGTACCGCCGACGAGGTCTGGGCCACCGCCGACCTGCTGCTCAAGGTCAAGGAGCCCATCGCGGAGGAGTACCACCGCCTCCGCAAGGACCAGACGCTCTTCACCTACCTGCACCTGGCGGCCTCCCGCGAGTGCACGGACGCCCTGCTGGAGTCCGGCACCACCGCCATCGCCTACGAGACGGTCGAGCTCGCCAACCGCGCGCTCCCGCTGCTCGCCCCGATGTCCGAGGTCGCGGGCCGTCTGGCCCCGCAGGTCGGCGCCTACCACCTGATGCGCTCGGCCGGCGGCCGCGGCGTCCTCCCGGGCGGTGTCCCCGGCACCCACGCCGGCGAGTGCGTCGTCATCGGCGGCGGCGTCTCCGGCTGGAACGCCGCTCAGATCGCCATCGGCATGGGCTTCCACGTGACCCTGCTCGACCGCGACATCAACAAGCTCCGCGAGGCCGACAAGATCTTCGGCACGAAGATCAAGACGATCGTCTCCAACGCCTTCGAGCTGGAGAAGGCCGTCGTCGAGGCCGACCTCGTCATCGGCGCCGTCCTGATCCCGGGTGCGAAGGCCCCGAAGCTGGTCACCAACGAGCTCGTCGCCAAGATGAAGCCCGGAAGTGTCCTTGTCGACATTGCGATCGACCAGGGCGGCTGCTTCGAGGACTCCCGTCCGACCACCCACGCCGAGCCGACCTTCCAGGTCCACAACTCGGTCTTCTACTGCGTCGCCAACATGCCGGGCGCGGTGCCGAACACCTCCACCTACGCGCTGACCAACGCGACGCTGCCCTACATCGTGCAGCTCGCCAACCTCGGCTGGGTCGAGGCGCTGCGCCGTGACCCCGCGCTCGGCCTGGGCCTCAACACCCATGACGGCCAGGTCGTTTACGGTCCCGTCGCCGAGGCCCACGGCCTCGAGACCCTCGAGCTGAGCACGCTGCTCGGCTGACACGTCAACGACTGACGTCAATCTCACGTATCCGGCCGGACCTTGCCCGCAAGGTCCGGCCGGTCGCGTTTGCGCGGTGCCCCCAAGACCCCGCTCAACTCGCCTCGAACGTAACCCTTTAACCCTTTCGCGCACCCGCGAAACTTCGCAGCGACAGCTCGTGCGCCCTTGACAGAGTGGTGTTCGGTTGCCGACACATCGTGCCGGGTCCGGCGGATTGTGTTGCCGCTGAGTGGTGACACGCCATAGAGTCGCCAACCGTCGGCATGGTGCCACGCTGACCTATCGATAAGTGTCCTGGTCACGTCCGAGGAGGTAAGACGACTTGTGAATGAGTCGACATTTGCTCCTGGGGGTGGTCGAGCAGGGATGCCCGAGCGGGGCCAAGGCCCTACCGGGCTCGAAGCCGTCGGCTCCGTCGCAGTACGCACCTTCGCAAACCACCAGCACATGACGACGCCCCAAAAGAGCATGGACGGCCTAGACGTGAACTCCAGGGCCGGCGACCTGAGCGGCGAAAAGCCCGTGGGTTTCGCCGACTACGACAATGTGCCCGAGGGGCACTTCTACGACCCCGACGCGGAGTACGAACCGGACCCCGAGTACGCGGCCACTCTCGCTCCCGACGCTGCCCGTCAGCGCCGTGAGCGGATCGGCCCGACCGGACGCCCGCTCCCGTACTTCCCGATCCCGGGTCCGCTGACCGACCACGGTCCGGCGAAGATCATCGCGATGTGCAACCAGAAGGGCGGCGTGGGCAAGACCACGTCGACCATCAACCTGGGTGCCGCGCTCGCCGAGTACGGGCGCCGCGTGCTGCTCGTCGACTTCGACCCGCAGGGCGCGCTGTCCGTGGGTCTCGGCGTGAACCCGATGGAACTCGACCTGACGGTCTACAACCTGCTCATGGAGCGGGGCATGTCGGCCGACGAGGTGCTGCTCAAGACGGCGGTCCCCAACATGGACCTGCTGCCGAGCAACATCGACCTGTCCGCTGCCGAAGTGCAGTTGGTCAGTGAGGTCGCGCGCGAGTCGACCCTGCAGCGGGCCCTGAAGCCCCTGCTGGCCGACTACGACTACATCGTGATCGACTGTCAGCCCTCGCTCGGTCTGCTGACCGTGAACGCCCTGACGGCGGCTCACAAGGTCATCGTCCCGCTGGAGTGCGAGTTCTTCGCGCTGCGCGGCGTGGCGCTGCTGACCGAGACCATCGAGAAGGTGCAGGAGCGGCTCAACCCCGAGCTGGAGCTCGACGGCATCCTCGCCACGATGTACGACTCCCGTACGGTGCACAGCCGTGAGGTGCTGGCGCGCGTCGTCGAGGCCTTCGACGACCACGTCTACCACACGGTCATCGGCCGCACGGTGCGCTTCCCGGAGACCACGGTCGCCGGCGAGCCGATCACGACGTACGCCTCCAACTCCGTCGGCGCCGCCGCCTACCGCCAGCTGGCCAGGGAGGTGCTCGCCCGGTGTCACGCCGAGTGAGTCTGCCCGGAGCCGACGAGCTGTTCCGTACGACCGGGGGGATGGCGCTCCAGTCGTCCTCGCCGCGGCGCGGGGTCGAGGAGACCCCCGCCGCGGAACACCCGGCCACTCCGGCCGGGGGCACGGCGAGTGAGGGCCGCAGCCGGGAGGCCGCGGCCGCCGCGGAGGCCGGCGGGCCCGTCGTCGGGCAGCCGAGGCGACCGCAGGAAGGTTCTGCCGGTCCGGTCGGCGGCATGGGGTCCGCCCCGGCCGGCGCGGGCCGCCGGGGCCCCGGTCCAGTCAGGGGCGCCAACCGCCGACCCACCCGCCGCCCGCGG
>NZ_JBSGXU010000327.1:0-5212 GCF_053610205.1 Streptomyces sp. NPDC054932
GCATGGACTCCCTCCTCCGCCTTGCAATCGCACGCACCAGGCCCCGCCGAGCCCGCCCTCCGGGCGGACGACGCTACTTTGCGGACACTCCCTAGAGGTAGGGGCCCGAGCGGATCGCTCCGTGGCCGCCGTCCTCGTCGTCGTCGTGCGGCCCGCCGGGCGGCAGGGCGCGGCGCATCTGCTCCAACTGGGCCCGCGCCGCCATCTGCTGCGCGAACAGGGCCGTCTGGATGCCGTGGAAGAGGCCCTCCAGCCAGCCCACCAACTGTGCCTGGGCGATCCGCAGTTCCGCCTCGGAGGGAATGGCCTCCTCGGTGAACGGGAGGGACAGGCGCTCCAGTTCCTCCACGAGCTCCGGGGCCAGGCCGTCCTCCAGCTCCTTGACCGAGGCGGCATGGATGTCCTTGAGCCGGACCCGGCTCGCCTCGTCGAGAGGCGCGGCACGTACCTCTTCCAGGAGTTGCTTGATCATGCTGCCGATCCGCATGACCTTGGCGGGCTGTTCGACCATTTCCGTCACCGGGACCTCGCGCGACTCGTCATCGGCGTCGCCGACCGCCGACCCGTCCTGTCCCACGATCAGGACGTGCGGGGGGCTGTCCTGCGACCGTTCACTCCTCGGCATCTCCATGCCGTCATTCTCTCGCACACCTCCGTACTCACACGGTGTGCCCCCGTACAGTCGTGATCCAACCTGTACGGGGGCACCAGCCTGGGGCCGCGCCGGACGGATTACGCCGCGGCCCTGCGGGCCAGCGCGCCGTTGGAGCGGGTGACGAGGGCCGCCAGCAGGGCCGCGCCCAGCGGGACCATGACGACCAGCCCGCCGAGGGTCTCCCACGGCACGGAGATCGGCACGTACGGCAGGGCCTCCGTGGCCGACGTGTAGCCCTGCTCGATGGAGTGCCGGTAGAGGTTCTCCATCTCCCGCCGCTGCGTCAGGCGCAGGCCGACGGCGGGCAGGATCCCGGCCGCCGAGCCCAGGACGACGCCCATCAGGGAGACCACCCCGCACTGGAAGCCGCTCAGCGTCCGCCGCACCCGGGGTGCCGCGCCCACCGCGGCCAGCGTCTTCAGGTCGGCCTCGGCGTCGGCCTGGGCCAGCCCGGTGGCAATGCCCGCCGCGCCGATGGTGACGAGCCCGGCGAAGACGGCGAGGGCGAGCATGACCAGGCTGTTGTCGCCCTGGTAGCCGGCCTCGATGCGCAGGGAGGCCTCCACGCCCATCCGGTCGATCTCGCCGTCGATCTTCTGGCGCTGTTCGGTGGTCGCGGTCCCGTCGAGGCTGAAGTACGAGCCCAGGGGCGCGGTGGCCAGCCCGGCCGTCTTGACCGCCGAGGGCGGCAGGATCAGGTCGACGCCCCAGCTCACGGTCGTGTCCGGCGCCAGGTGGACGGGGAGGACCTTGTCCTCGCCGGGCACCTCCTGGCCGCTTTCGCGCAGCAGCTCGGCGGCCTTCGCGTCGGTGATGATCCGCAGGGTGAGCCTGCCGTCCTTGACCTGGCGCTTGTCGAAGGCGACGGCCCGGCCGGCCTTGAGCGCGGAGACGGAGCCCGGGTCGGTGACCGCGAGGATGCTCAGCACCTTCTCGTCCCCGACGAGGACGGGATGCTGCATGCCGTACCGGCTGTCCTGGCAGCGCCAGTCCTCGCGCAGTTCGCGGCGCTGCGCCTCGGTGAAGGCGTCCATGCCTTCGGGGTTCTCGTAGAGCGGGCAGCGCTGGTCCTTGGGCGTGACGATCTCCGCCCGGCCGCAGCCGGGGTCCGTGGAGTACGACTCGCAGCTCGGCTTGCCGACGACCAGCCGGTCGACGTCCGCCCGCCGGGCCACCGGCATCTCCCTGGAGAGGATCTCGCGCAGGGCGGGCACGTCCTTGTACGCGCCGTTCTCGGACGCCTCCAGCAGCCCGGTGCCGTGCGGCAGGTCCGCCCGGTACTCGTGGCGCATCTGGACGTCGTTGCTGTGCTGGTACGTGGCCACCGCGACCGTTCCGGCGACGGCGGCGAGCACCGCGGCCACGGCGGGCGCCGTACGCCCGCGGTTGCGCACGGCGTCGCGCAGCGCGAGCCGCGGCGACAGCGGCAGCCACCGCCCGAGCCGGCCGAACAGGCCGACCAGGACCGGGGTGAGGGCGACGATGCCGAGCTCTGCGATGGCGCTGCCGCCGGCCACGACGGTGCTGCCCAGCTGCGAGGTGGTGCCGTAGAGGGCGATCGCGGCGCCGACGGCGACGGCGACGAGGCCGATGACGGGCAGCACCCGGTTGGCGCGGCGGATGCCGCGGCGGCCGGTCAGCGAGGCCAGCACGGTCTGCCGGGAGGCGTTGACGGCCGGGACGATCGCGGCCAGCAGGCCGGTGATCACGGCGAGGAGGGCGATGCCGCCCAGTTCCAGCGGGCGGAAGTCGTAGTCGCCGAAGCGGCTGCCGAGGGCCTCTTCCAGCACCGGTCGCAGGAGCACGGTGAGCGTGATGCCGATGACGGTGCCGAGGACGGCGGCGACGGCGCCGAGGACCAGGCCGCCGGAGAGCACGATGGAGCGGATGTGGCGCCGGTCGCCGCCGTTGGCGCCGACCAGGCCCAGCTGGCGGCGCGAGCGGCGGGCGCCGACCGCGAAGGCCGGTCCGGCGAGCAGGCAGATCTCCAGCATGGCCAGGCCCACGACGGTGGCCAGGATGGCCGTCTCGACGGCGTTGTTGCCCTCGCGGCTGAACTGCTCCTTCGGCTCGTCCCGGTAGAGCGGGACCTCGGAGTCGGCCGGCGGGTCGAGCATGACGGCGCGGGAGATGACGGTCATGCCCTTGGCGTTGGCCGCCTTGACCATGTTCCAGGTGACGCCCTCGCCGCCGACCTCGACCAGGTAGACCTCCTCGGGGGTCAGGCTGCGCCCCCCGGAGGCCGCCAGGGCCTTGTCGAGCGGGGCGAGCAGGGTCCCGGGCGGGGCGATGATCTCGTCGCGGCCGAGTTCGTCCGGCGCCTCGTAGGCGCCGACGATCTTGTACGAGGAGGTGGCGCCGCGGGGGGTGACGGAGGAGCCGACGAAGAATCCGGAGTTCTTCAGGAAGGCCTGGGTGGCGATGACCTCGCCCGGGCCCTCGGGCAGCCGGCCGCGGTCGAGCGCGATCATGCCCCCCGTCAGCGGGCTGTGCGTGTCGAGTTCACGCAGCCTGGTTTCGAGCAGCCCGTGCGTGGTGCGGACCTTGCCGTAGCCGTAGCTGTCCTTGAGGATCCGGGCCCCGGCGGGGAACACGGACTCCACGGGCTCCGGCGGGGTTTGCCCGGCCTTCGCGGGGTCGTACGCCTTGTAGCCGCCGACGGGCGCGTAGCTCGTGCCGTCGGGGCTCTGGTTGAGGGGCCCGCCCATGTGCGTGCGGTTCACCCGGGCGTCGGCGGCGCCGATCGTGCGGGTGAGCATCTGGTCGGTGGACAGTTCGGCGCTGCGCAGCGTGAGGTCGGCGGCGCTCACCCCGACGATCGGCAGGGCGAGCATCGCGAGGACGAGGGCGCTGCGGCCCTTGGCGCGCCAGGCGTCGCGGCGCGCGATGCGCAGGGCCGCGATCCAGGAGTGGTACCAGCCTTGGAGCGGAGAGGTCACTGGCCGGCCGCCCGCCCGGAGAGCAGGGAGTCGGCGTGGCTGCGCAGGGTCTCGTCGACCACGCTGCCGTCGCGCAGGAAGACCACGCGGTCGGCCCAGGCGGCGAACCGCGGCTCGTGCGTCACGAGGATCCCGGCCGCGCCGGCGTCGCAGCGGGCGCGCAGCAGGGCCAGGACCGACTCGCCCGTCTCGGAGTCGAGGGCGCCGGTGGGCTCGTCGGCGAGGACCAGGCGGCGGTCTCCCACGAGGGCGCGGGCGATGGCCACGCGCTGCTGCTGACCGCCTGACATCTCGTCGGGGAAGCGGTCGGCGAGCTGGCCGAGGCCCATCTCCTCCAGTGCGGAGAGGGCGGAGGCGCGGGCCTTGCGGGCGGAGGTCCCGTCGAGTTCCCGGGGCAGTGCCACGTTCTCGGCGGCGGTGAGGGCCGGTATCAGGTTGTAGTCCTGGAAGACGTACCCGATGCTGCGGCGGCGCAGCGCGGCCAGCTGCTTGCGGCTCGCCGTGGTGATGTCGGTGCCCTCGACGACGACCCGGCCGCTGCTCGGGGTGTCGAGGCCGCCCGCGAGGGTGAGCAGCGTGGACTTGCCGGAGCCGGAGGGGCCCATGACGGCGACGAGTTCGCCGGGGAAGACGGAGAGGTTGATGCCGCGCAGGGCGTGGACCTCGGTGGCGCCGCTGCCGTGGGTACGGACGAGTTGGTCCAGCTGCAGCACGGGCTGCTGGTGCTTGTCGGGCATGGAGGATCCCCCCTGGAACGGTGCTTCAGCCACGTCGCGTACGGGCGCTGCTGGGTTTGGTGGTGGTGGTCGGGGCCGGGTTCCCGGCTGCGGCGGCCTGGGGTGACTCGGGCTGTGCGGCTCTCCGGTCGGCCGGCAGGGAGAGCCGGACGAGCCGGGCTTCGCAGTGGTCGAGCCAGCGGGCCTCGGCCTCGGTCTGGAAGATCAGCTGGTCCAGGACGAGGAGCCAGGCGACGTCGTCGCGTTCGCGGGACCGGCCCGTCTCGACCGCGGCGAGCGCCGTTGCCTTGAGCCGGGTGTAGTCCTGCATCGCCTTGATCGTGGCGTGCCGCTGGGACTGGATGACGGCGCGGATGTCCACGCCGGGTGCGCCCACGGCCATGGCGAGCTTGATGGACAGCTCGTCGCGGGGCGGGTTGGCCCGGTCGACGGGGCGCTCGTACCACTGGAGCAGTTCGGTGCGCCCGGCGTCGGTGATGGCGTAGAGGGTGTGGCCGGCGGCGTCCTCGCCGTCGGGGGCGACGAGGCCGTCGCGTTCGAGGCGGGCGAGGGTCGTGTACACCTGCCCGACGTTGAGCGGCCAGGTGGAGCCGGTGCGGGATTCGAACTCGGTGCGCAGCTGGGAGCCGTACCGAGGACCCCGTTCCAGCAGGGCGAGTAGCCCGTGACGGATCGACATACTCAGTATGTATACCGAGTATGTTCACGCTCGGCAACCATCCTCAGGCCTACGCCGCAAGGGGGACGCGGGTCTGGGGGGTGTCCGGCCTGATCGGCGAGACGCCCCCTAGTAGTGCTTTGTTATCTGGTCTTGTCACGTCGGGTGTGCGGTAGTTCGCTGGCTGTATGAGGGCTGGGGAACTTGCGGCGGTCAGGGCTCG
>NZ_JBSGXU010000328.1:0-5198 GCF_053610205.1 Streptomyces sp. NPDC054932
GTTGAGTGCGCCCTTTCTGTTTCACGTCTCTACCTGGCGGTTGGCGAGGTTGTTGAGGGACATCGCGAGGTCGGGGAGGTAGGCGGCGCGGTTTTCCTGGGCGAGGGTTCGGTAGAGGTCGGTGGCTTCGGTGATGGTGGTGAGTGCGCCCTTTCGGTTTCCTGTTTCGGCCTGGCGGTTGGCGAGGTTGTTGAGGGAGGTGGCCAGGTCGGGGAGGTAGGCGGCGGGGTGGTCGTGGGCGAGGGTTCGGTAGAGGTCGGTGGCTTCGGTGATGGTGGTGAGCGCGCCCCTTCGGTCTCCGGTCTCGGCCTGGCGGACGCTGAGGTTGTTGAGCGAGGCGGCGAAGTCTGCCAGGTGAGCGGCGTGCTTTCCCTGGGCGAGGGTTCGGTAGAGCGCGGCCGATTCCAGCGACAACACCAGCGCCTCCTCTCGCTGACCGGCTTCGGCGAGCATGAGCGCCACCTGGCTCAGTGCGCTGGCGAGATCGGGCCGGAACACTTCGCCTCGAACAGTGACGAGCTCACGGATCAGGGCGATTCCCTCGTGCCCTGCCATGGCCGCATGCGCGGACAAGGCCCCTCGGACGTACGGGTTCGCATTCTCGATCAGCCTTGTGCCGTCGGTCTGCGCACGCAGGAGGTCGACCAGCGCCCTGGCCACGCGATAGGCAGGATCGGAAAGATCTCTACGCTGCAGGAGGTGAGCGATGAACTCCCGGTGGTACAGCCGGTAGACCGCCTGCACACCGTCGCTGTCCTCCACGACATAGCGGCCGTACTCATTGAGCAGCCAGTCCACGTCCTGCGGGCCGTACACGACCCCGTCCGCGCTCAGCGCCGAAGCAGCCGCCTCCCACATGCCCCGTGCCGGCATACCGTTCCCCCGGCTCCAGGCGAGCGCCGTCAGTAGATCTTCGGCCGCGCTCGGCAGGGGATCACCGTCCCGTTCCCGCTTCGGCCCGTCCCTCAAGTCCTCCGTGAAGGCCGCGCTGATGGAGGACGGAATGGCCTCCTCCCAGTCCCAGCCCTCGCTCTCCGGCCCGGGGAGATGCCGGATCACGGAGTCCGTCGCCATCTTGGCGAAGAGGAAGCCGCCGTTGTGGGTCGCCGCGCGCGCCGAGATGCCTCGCGCGACGTTCTCCGCGTCCCCGGAGCCCACCTCCCGCGCCAGCAGCCGCTGCTCGACGTACCCCCGGATGTCGTTCCGGGTGCCGGCCTCCTGGTCCAAGTCGACCGCCCGTGCCCGGATGTCCAGCAGGCGGCTCACCGCACGGTCCAGCGGCTCCCGCAGCTCCCCCTGCGGCCGGAACGGACGGTCCCGGGAGCCGAGCAGTACGGACGCCAGCCGGCTCAGCGGTGCCAGGAGCTGCTCGACGATCGGGTGGGCCTGGTCCGGAGCCGCCTCGTCCAGGCCGTCCAGGACGAGGACCAGGTTCTCGGGCGCGCCGGGCCAGCCCCGTTCCACCTCGGCGATCAGGGCGGCGGGCGTCTGCGGCGGGTCCAGGTTCAGGCGGCGGGCGATGACCTCGGCCAGCTGCTGCACCGTGAAGCCTCGCAGGTGCAGGGAGACGTGGACCGATCCCTCACCCGGATCCGGATCGTCCTCCGCCAGCGGCCTGTGGGCCAGGATGCTCGCCCGGTGCTCCCGGTCGGACAGTGTCGCGATCCGCCCGAGCACGGCCGACTTTCCGCTGCCCGCGCTCCCCGTCACCAGGAACAGCCCGGGCTCCCGGGCGGCCAGCCACTCCACGATGGACCCGAGCACGCCGCGCCGGCCGCTGAAGAACCAGCCCTCGTCGGTCGGGGAGACCCCGCGGGCCGCCTGGACCAGGTGCTCCACCAGCTCCGGCTCCGGAGCGGCCCGGCGCAGCGGGTTGGCGAACATCGGGAGGTCCAGGCCGGTCATGGCCTCCAGCGGGCGCTGGCCGACCTCGGCCGGCCACTGGGCGAGGAGCGTCTTGACGACCGTGCTCCCGCTGATCAGCTCGTTGCGGCGGCTCCACTCGTGGCGGTACGTGTCCGTCTGCGGCCCCTCGCGCAGCAGCCGGCCGAAGGAGTCCAGGAGGATGCCGTCGGCCTCGGCCTCCTCCTGGGGCCGGCAGCCGGCCAGCACCCCGAGCCAGGCGGACCGGCCCGGGGGCAGGTTCTTCGCGGACAGTTTGGCCAGTGCCTTCTTCAGGGACTCCTCGACCCCCGCGCCCGCATGGCAGGTGTCGATGAGCAGTAACACCTGGTCCGCCCTGCTGAGCAGGGCCGTCGCCGTCAGCTCGTTGGCCGAGAACGTCTCCCCCTCGTACTCCGGGTTCTCGGTGTCGCACAGCACGAGGCGCAGCTCCCCGTCGTCCAGGACGCCGTGCCCGGACCACAGCACGACGGCGGGTCCGTTGCGCCCGTCGCGGCCCCAGTCCACCGCCCAGTCCCGCACGGGTTCACGGACCGTCTTCCATCCGGGGTCGGCCACTGCCGTCGCCGTGTAGCCGTGGGCCTCCAACAGCTCGCACAGCTCCTGCATCTGCTCGGTCGCGCCGGTCAGCCGCCGGAACCGAGAGTTCCCGTAGTGCTCGACCACGACGCCCAGAGCCGTGCCCCGGATGCCCTCGTACGCCTCACTCACCGGCTTCTCCCACCACGGTCAGCGCCGTCACCGTCGTCTCCGGCCAGGCCGTCACCCGTACGGACAGCCGGTACGCGCCGGGCTCCGGCGCGGGGAAGGCGGCGGTGTAGCGGCCCTCGCCCAGGGAGCGGACCGTGCGGGAGAGCGCCGGGGTGCCGTCCGTCGGGCGGAGTTCCGCCGTGAGGTGGAGCGAGTCGTGGTCGGGTACCTCCGCAGGGACGGTGACCGCGACCTCGTACGGGTCTCCCGGGTCCGGCAGGGAGGGGGCCAGGACGGCCAGCGGGACGTCGCCGTCCTCGTCGCCCCGGTGGAAGGGCCGCTCGTGGCCCAGCAGGCCGGCCAGGGCGTCCCGTACGCCCTTGTTGTTCTGGAGGGAGCCGTGCTGCTCGCAGGGGGTGTGGGCCTCGGGCACCGCGTAGTCCGTGTTGTCGGCGTTCGTGGGGCGGGCGGAGAGGCGCGGCACGGTGCCGTCGCCCCGTTCGTCGGACCCGTCGATCAGCCACAGCGGGGTCAGGGCGTCGCCCGAGAACTCAGCCGTGGTGAGCGTCGGCTGGCTGATGCCGGTGATCGCGTGCAGCGGGGTGGGTGCGGGCCGGTCGGCAGCAGCCCGGCGCAGGTCCGCGTGGAAGCGGGCCGCGTCCGCCAGCAGCGCGGGGTCCACCCCCGGCAGGCCCGGCAGGTCCCGGGCATACGTGAGGCCCCCGGGGCCCGTCACACAGGCGTAGTCGGGGGCCAGCTGGTGCAGGGAGGGCAGGCTGCGGGCGAAGGCGCTCAGGTCGACGCCCAGCCGGCCCCAGCCCTTGCGGAGGCCGTTCACCAGGTGGATCAGGGCGTCCAGGGAGCCGCGGTGCGGGGTGCCCATGGTGATCACGCGGCGGGTGACCTCGTGGCCGCCGAGCACCTCCACGTAGTGGCGGGCCACCAGCCCGCCCATGGAGTGGCAGATGAAGATCACCTGCGCGTCCCGGCGTTCGGGCGCCGAGTCCTGCCAGCGGCCCAGCGCGCGGGCGACGGTCTTCCTCAGCCGCTCGGCGTTGTAGCGGCAGGACAGCCGCCAGTCGTACGGGAAGGGGACGAGGTTCTCCCCGAGGGTCAGGCTGAAGGACAGCTGCAGCCAGGCCAGCAGGTCCGTGTAGCCGTCGATCGGCTGCCAGATCCCGGGGAGGGCGTGCACGTCGGGCATGAGGCCGACGGGGACCACTCCGTCGCCCGGGTGGTCGTCGCCGACGTCCTTCGGGAGGCGCAGCGCCTTCACCGAGCCGCCGAAGGTGCGCAGGCCCCGCCCCAGGGCGCCGCCCGACAGGCCCCAGACCGGTTTGCCGTCGGCATCCGCCAGCTTGCTTCCCATGATCCCCGGCAGTACCACCACAAGATCGTTCACCCGTGCGCGTGTCATGCCCGCCCCCGCCGACTCGTTGCTGGACCAGTCAGCGTATGACGACGGCGCCCCCTCCCGGAGGGTGTTCCGGAAGGGGGCGCCGCATCGAGTGGCTGCCGCGGGGCGGCGGAGCCTTACAGGCCGAGCTCGACCTCGAACTCGCCGGCCTCGAGGATCGCCTTGACGGCCGAGAGGTACCGGGCCGCGTCCGCGCCGTCCACCAGGCGGTGGTCGTAGGACAGGGTCAGGTACGTCATGTCGCGGATGCCGATGTTGGTGCCCTCGGCGGTCTCGATGACCACCGGGCGCTTCACCGTGGCACCGATGCCCAGGATGGCGACCTGGTTCGGCGGCACGATGACCGTGTCGAACAGCGCACCGCGCGAGCCGGTGTTGCTGATGGTGAAGGTCGCGCCCGACAGCTCGTCCGGCGTGATCTTGTTGCCGCGGACCTTGGCGGCCAGGTCGGCGGTCGCCTTGGAGATGCCCGCCAGGTTGAGGTCACCGGCACCCTTGATGACCGGGGTCATCAGGCCCTTCTCGGAGTCCACGGCGATGCCGATGTTCTCCGAGTCGAAGTAGGTGATGGTGCCCTCGTCCTCGTTGATCCGGGCGTTGACGACCGCGTGGGCCTTCAGCGCCTGGGCAGCGGCCTTGACGAAGAACGGCATCGGCGAGAGCTTGACGCCCTCACGGGCCAGGAACGCGCCCTTGGCCTTCTCGCGCAGCTTCATGATCTTGGTGATGTCCACCTCGACCACGGAGCTGAGCTGAGCCTGCGAGTGCAGGGCCTTCATCATGTTGTCGCCGATGACCTTGCGCATGCGGGTCATCTTGACCGTCTGGCCGCGGAGCTCCGAGACGGCGGCCACGGCGGCCTTGGCGGCCGGGGTGGCGGCCGGGGCCGGGGCGGCGGCAGCGGCCTTGGCGGCCTCGGCGGCGGCCAGGACGTCCTGCTTGCGGATACGGCCACCGACACCGGTGCCCGAGACCGTGGACAGGTTGACGCCGGACTCCGAGGCGAGCTTGCGCACCAGCGGGGTCACGTACGCGGCCTCGTCACCGGCGGACGCCGGGGCCGGGGCGGCGGGGGCGACCGGAGCCGGGGCGGCGACCGGGGCGGCGGCCTGGACCGGAGCCGGGGCAGCGACCGGGGCGGCGGGCGCGACCGGAGCCGGGGCGGCGACCGGGGCGGCAGCCTGGGCCG
>NZ_JBSGXU010000329.1:0-5193 GCF_053610205.1 Streptomyces sp. NPDC054932
GGCTGAAGGTGGCCGGGCCGAGGCTGGATCCGGCCCGGGCGTACAGGGGCGTCGGCAACCCCGCCGGGAGGCTAGTGGCCGGCCGGGGTGCTGGACTTCAGGGTGCCGTCCGGGGCCGCCAGCAGGACCGGGGTGTCCGGGCCTCCGAGGTCGCGGACGGCCGCGCGGTCGGCCTCCGCCGGGGCGTCCGCCGCGCTGACGACGGCCGCCGCCTCCAGGGACCGCGCGCCGCTCGCCACAGCCATCGCGACCGCGGTCTGCAGCGCGCTCAGCTTCAGGGAGTCGAGCTCCACCGTCCCGGCGACGTACGTGCGGCCCGTCTCGTCCCGCACCGCCGCCCCCTCGGGCACCGCGTTGCGGGCCCGGGCGCTGCGCGCCAGCGTGATGATCTTGCTGTCCTCGGGGTCGATCCCGGTGCTGTCGGTCATGGTCGAAAGCATAGGGAGCGCCCCGGCGCCCCCGCACGACCACCCCACCGCCGGGCCGCGTGCACCGTCAGGGCCGGTCGAGCCGCAGCCGCTCCGCCCTCGGCAGGCCCGCGACCACCAGGTCGTACGAGTCCTCGACCAGCTCCTGCACGAGCCGGTCCGGCAGAGCGCCAGGCCCGCCCACCGTCACCGTGTTCCAGTGCCGCTTGTTCATGTGGTAGCCCGGCACGATCGCCTCGTGCTCCTCGCGCAGCCGCACCGCCAGCTCCGGGTCGCACTTGAGGTTGACCCTGAGCGGCTCCGCGTCCAGCGCCGACAGCGCGAACACCTTGCCCAGCACCTTGAACACCGAGGTCTCCGGCGTGAAGGGGAACTCCTCCACCGCCGCGTTGAAGCCCAGGCAGAACGCGCGCAGCTGCTCCGGGGTCATTCCCCCTCCTCCCCCGCGGCCCCCGCCGCGGCCACCGGCTCCACGAGTACCGTCACGATCTTGTTGCGCCGGCCCGCCGGGGACTCGGCCGTCAGCCGCAGCGGACGCCCGTCCGGCAGGTCCACCACCGCCGAGGCACCCGCGATCGGCACCCGGCCCAGCGCCTTCGCCAGCAGTCCGCCGACCGTCTCCACGTCCTCGTCGTCGAAGGCCTCGACCTTGAACAGCTCACCGAGGTCGGTGATGTCCAGCCGCGCGGTGACCCGGTAGCGGTCCTCGCCCAGGTCCTCGACCGGCGGGAGCTCCCGGTCGTACTCGTCGGTGATCTCTCCGACGATCTCTTCGAGGATGTCCTCGATGGTGACGATGCCCGCCGTGCCGCCGTACTCGTCGATGACGACGGCCACGTGGTTGCGCACCTGCTGCATCTCGCGCAGCAGATCGCCCGCGTTCTTGGTGTCCGGCACGAAGACGGCCGGCCGCATCGCCGTGGAGACCAGGTCGGCCTCCGCCTCCCGGCTGATGTGCGTCTTGCGGACGAGGTCCTTCAGGTAGACGATCCCGACTATGTCGTCCTCGTTCTCCCCGGTCACCGGGATGCGGGAGAAGCCGGACCGCAGGGCGAGCGTGGTCGCCTGACGGACCGTCTTGTACCGCTCGATGCAGACCAGGTCGGTGCGCGGCACCATCACCTCGCGCACCAGCGTGTCGCCGAGCTCGAAGACCTGGTGCACCATGCGGCGCTCGTCGTCCTCGATCAGTGATTCCCGCTCCGCGAGGTCCACCATCGCGCGCAGCTCGGCCTCGGAGGCGAACGGCCCCTTGCGGAAGCCCTTGCCGGGCGTGAGCGCGTTGCCGATGAGGATCAGCAGCTGCGGGATCGGCCCCATGATCCTGGCCAGCGGCACGAGGACGTACGCGGCCGCCGTCGCCGTGTTGAGCGGGTGCTGGCGGCCGATCGTGCGCGGGGAGACGCCCACGGCGACGAAGGAGACGAGCACCATGACGGCGATCGCCACGAGCAGCGCGGTCCAGTTCTCGCCGAACTCGTCGAGGCAGACGTAGGTGACGAGCACCCCGGCCGCCATCTCGCACGTGACGCGGACCAGCAGGGCCACATTGAGGTAGCGGGTGGGGTCGCCGGCGACCTGGGCGAGCTTCTCGCTCCCTCGCCGGCCCTCCCGTACGGCCTGCTCGGCCCGGAAACCGGAGATGCGGGCGATGCCGGACTCGGCACAGGCCGCGAACCAGGCGACCACCACGAGCAGCACCGCTCCGGTGATCAGTTGGGCTGCGTTCACGAGACGGTGGGAGCCGGGGACGGACCGGTCATGCCGCGGTCACCGCGCCAGCCGTCGACGATGGCCGCCTGGAGGCCGAACATCTCGGCCTTCTCGTCCGGCTCCTCGTGGTCGTAGCCGAGCAGGTGCAGCACTCCGTGGACGGTCAGGAGCTGGAGCTCCTCGTTCATGGAGTGCTGCGTCGGGGCTTCCTCGCCCTGCCGCTTGGCGACCTCGGGGCAGAGCACGATGTCGCCGAGGAGCCCCTGCGGGGGCTCCTCCTCGTCCTTGGTCGGCGGACGGAGCTCGTCCATCGGGAAGGACATGACGTCGGTCGGGCCGGGCAGGTCCATCCACTGGATGTGGAGCTGCTCCATGGCGTCCTCGTCGATGACGATGACGGAGAGCTCGGAGAGCGGGTGGATCCGCATCCGGGTGAGCGCGTAGCGGGCGATGTCGAGGATCGCCTGCTCGTCGACCTCGGTTCCGGACTCGTTGTTGACGTCGATCGACATGGTGCGCTGGGTTCTACTTCCGCTGGTGGCCGTTCGGGGCCTGCTGGCTGTCGTCGTACTTCTCGTACGCGTCGACGATACGGCCGACCAGCTTGTGGCGGACGACATCCTCGGACGTGAGCCGCGAGAAGTGGATGTCCGGGAGCCCTTCCAGGATCTCCTGGACCTGACGCAGACCGCTCTTGGCGCCACCCGGCAGGTCGATCTGGGTGACGTCACCGGTGACGACGATCTTCGAGTCGAAGCCGAGCCGGGTCAGGAACATCTTCATCTGCTCGGCGGTCGTGTTCTGCGCCTCGTCGAGGACGACGAACGCCTCGTTGAGGGTGCGTCCGCGCATGTACGCCAGCGGCGCCACCTCGATCGTGCCCGCCGCCATCAGCCGCGGGATCGAGTCGGGGTCGATCATGTCGTGCAGTGCGTCGTAGAGCGGGCGCAGGTACGGGTCGATCTTGTCGAAGAGGGTGCCCGGCAGGAAGCCGAGCCGCTCCCCCGCCTCGACGGCGGGCCGCGTCAGGATGATCCGGCTGACCTGCTTGGACTGCAGGGCCTGGACGGCCTTGGCCATGGCGAGGTAGGTCTTGCCGGTACCGGCGGGGCCGATGCCGAACACGATCGTGTTCTTGTCGATCGCGTCGACGTAGCGCTTCTGGTTGAGGGTCTTGGGTCGGATGGTGCGGCCGCGGCTGGAGAGGATGTTCTGGGTGAGCACCTCTGCGGGCGTCTCGGCGGGCCCGTCGCCATTGCCGTTCGCCTTGAGCATGGCGATCGAGCGTTCCACTGCGTCCTCCGTCATCGGCTGCCCGGTGCGGAGCACCAGCATCATCTCGTCGAAAAGTCGCTGGATCAGCGCGACTTCCGCCGCCTCGCCGATCGCGCTGACCTGATTGCCCCGAACATGGATGTCGGCCTTCGGGAAGGCCTTCTCGATCACGCGCAACAGGACGTCACCCGAGCCGAGCACGGTCACCATCGGATGCGTGGCCGGAACGGTGAAGTGGGCTCGCGCCTGCCCCGGCGCAGGGATGTGGGCTGTGGGTGTCTGAGTCATGGGCCGGCACTGTGGCCTGCACATACCTCCCGCTGAGGGGCCGCGCCGATCGACGACCTCCGGAGTACCAAGCGTACGTCTCCGGCGCGGCTTCCCCGAGAGGTTTTACCGCCCGGCCGCCCCGCAGCCCGGGCGCCCCGGCTGCGGGGTACGGCCGCTCGGCCCCGCAGCGGCGAACCGGGGCTACGCGGAGTGCCGGAAGCCGATCGTGGGTACGGCCCTGCGCCGGGCGGCCGGTGTGGAGCCCGGCGGGATCAGGTCGTCCAGGAAGCCGTACCGGCCGCGCAGCTCCTGCGGGGCGGTCCGCCACCAGTGGGCCACCTCCGGCCAGCCCGGGGCCGACAGGGAGCCGCCGAACTCCTGGACGGACAGGGCCGCCGTCAGCCCGGCGAAGGCGAGCCGGTCCGCGAGCGGCCAGCCCGCCAGGGTGCCGGTCACGAAGCCCGCCACGTAGACGTCGCCCGCGCCCGTCGGGTCCAGCTCGTCCACCGTGATCCCGGGGACGTGTGCCGTCTCTCCGGTGCGCCCGTCCACCGCGTACGAGCCCTCCGCGCCCATCGTCACCACGGCGATCGGCACCCGCTCCGCCAGCGCCCGGGCCGCGGCCCTCGGACAGTCGGTCCGGGTGTAGCGCATCGCCTCGCCCGCGTTCGGCAGGAAGGCCTCGCAGTGCTCCAGGTCGGCCAGGTCTCCCAGGTCCCACCGGCCGCTCTCGTCCCATCCCACGTCGGCGAAGATCCGCGAGCCGCGCCGGGCGGCCTCGCCGATCCACTCCTCGCCGCGGCCGGGACCCAGCGCGGCCACGGCCGCGCGGGCCCTCGGCGGGCACTGCGGGAAGGGCCCGGGGCCCGCCGGCGGAGGGGCCTCGTGGCCGTGCGAGACCATCGTGCGCTCGCCCTCGTAGGCCATCGAGACGGTGACGGGGCTGTGCCAGCCGGGGATGGTGTGCGACATGGACAGGTCGATGCCCTCGCCCTGTTCGAGGGCGTCCCAGCAGTACTCGCCGTAGTGGTCGTCGCCGAAGGCGGCGGCCAGGGAGGTGCGCAGGCCGAGCCGGGCCAGGGCGGTGGCCATGTTGGCGACGCCGCCGGGGCTGGAGCCCATGCCCCGGGCCCAGGACTCCGTACCGCGCACCGGGGCCGAGTCGAGGCCGGTGAAGATGATGTCGAGGAAGACCGTTCCGGTCAGGAAGACGTCGCAGCCCGGTTCCTGCGGGTCACGCAGCGGACCGAGCGGGTCCACTGCTGCTGCGCGGATTTCGTAGTCCCGACCGGTCACGGCGATCTCCCCGTTGTTTCTCGAAGGCCCGTTCCTGCATGACGTTTTCCAGTGGAAAGCTGCCAGCCCTGCCCACACCGGGCAGGACCAAACCCAGTGTTGCGCAGATCACCCTCGGAACGCCCTTCGTCACTCGAGCCACTCGCCCGGACCTTCGGCGGAAGCGGCCCGGGCACGACCTGGAACGGCCGGGTCCGGGCGGGGGGGGCGC
>NZ_JBSGXU010000330.1:0-5138 GCF_053610205.1 Streptomyces sp. NPDC054932
CCGCCCCGCAGAGGGGGCGGACACCGGCCTTTCGCCGTAAGCGCGGTGGCGGCGCCGGAGTGGACCCGTGATGCTGGAGCGGTGATGGACGAGACGGAGTTCTGGGAGATCGTGGACCGTTCCCGCGAGGCCGCCGAGGGCGACCCCGAGGAACACGCCGAGGTGCTCGTGGAGCGTCTCGCTCAGCTCGACCCGGACTCCGTCCTGGACTTCGCCCGGCACTTCGAGTCCCGGTACAACCGGGCGTACACCTGGGACCTGTGGGGTGCCGCCTGGGTGCTGCTCGACGGGGCGAGCGATGACGCCTTCGACTACTTCCGCTGCTGGCTCATCGGCCAGGGGCGGGAGGTGTTCGAGGGCGGGGTGCACGATCCCGACCAGCTGGCGGAGCTCCTGGGCGACTTCGACGAGGAGATCGATGGGGACGGCGAGGAGCTGGGGTACGCGGCGGACGAGGCGTACGAGCAGCTGACCGGGGCGGTGGCGCCGGATCTGGGCATCCCGCTGCAGGCGGCGGAGCCGGAGGGCGCTGCGCTGGACTTCGAGAACGAAGCCGTGCTCGCGGAGCGCTTCCCCCGGCTGTGGGACCGGTTCCGTGCCTGATCAGTAGTGCGTGCCGCCGTCGATGCGGATCTCCGTGCCGGTGATGAAGGCGCCGTCCTCGGAGCCCAGCATGGCGACGACGCCGGCGACGGTCTGCGGGCCCGCGAAGCCCTGTCCGAGGGCGGGGGCGAGCTTGGTGAAGAGGGACCAGTCGGTGTCCTGCGGCAGGCCGGGGCCGGTGCCGGTGGTCATGCCGCTCTCGATGGAGCCGGGTGCGACGCTGACGAACCGCAGGCCCTGCTTGCTGTACTCGGCGGCCAGCGCGTGGGTCATGGACTGGATGCCGCCCTTGCTGGCCGCGTAGGCGGACATGTAGGGGTGCGCGAAGGACGCCGAGGTGGAGCTGAAGTTCACGACGACCGGCTGGTCGCCTTCGAGCAGTGCCGGGAGCGATTCGCGGATCATCAGGAAGGTGCCGGTCAGGTTGACCCCGATGACCTGGTTCCACAGGTCGAGGGTGGTCTCGTGGGTGTGCCCGGAGCGCAGGATGCCGGCGGCGTTGACCAGTACGTCGATCCCGCCGAGGGCGGCGGCCGCGGCGGCCACGCCCTCCTTGACGGCGTTCTCGTCGGATATGTCGAGGAGCGCGGTGGTGAGGCGGGCCGCGTGGCCGTCGGCGGCCGCCCGGTCGGCGGTGTCCTTGAGACCGGCCTCGCTGACGTCCACGGTGTGGACCCGGCCGCCCTCGGCGAGGATGCGGTGGACGGTGGCCCGGCCGATGCCGGAGCCGCCGCCGGTGATGAGGACACGACGTCCTTCGTAACGGTTCATGGCGCGAGCGTACCCAAGCTGTGGCACGTTTTGCCATGGCGACAATGAATGCAATCGCCCGGGTTCGTGAAGGGTACGCTTCATTCGTGAGATCCCCTCGTCCGTACTCTCCCCAGGCCGGCCCCGGAGCCCAGTCGCTGACCGAGCGCCGCAAGGCCGCCACCCAGCTCGACATCGCCCGTGCGGCCTGCGAGCTGTTCGCCGAACACGGCCCCGACGGCACCACCGCCGAGGACATCGCCCACCGTGCCGGGGTGGCGCTGCGCACCTTCTACCGCTACTTCCGCAACAAGCAGGAGGCCGTGGCCCCGCTGCTGGCGGGCGGCGGTGACGCCTGGCGCGCGCTGCTGGCCGAGGAGGATCCCGGCACGCCGCTGGCCGAGGCGCTGGAGCGTGCGGTCACCCGGTCACTGAGCGGACAGCAGGCGGTCGAGGAGGGCCTGGAGGTGACCCGGGGTCTGCTGCGCGCGGCGGCGGACGACCAGGCCCTGCGCGCGGTCTGGTACCGCGTGAACCAGGACTCCGAGGAGCACCTGGTCCCGGTGATCACCCGGCTGGTGGGCCCGGAGGCCGACCCCCTGGAAGTACGCCTGCTCGCGGCGGCGGCCACGGACGCGATCCGCGTTTCGCTGGAACTGTGGTCGACGACGGACGCACCGGTCTCGGGCACCGGCTCCCCGGCGGAACTCGCGGTCCGCTGCCTGCGCGACCTGACAGGGGCGATGCCCCTGCTCCTCCGGTAGGACCGGCGGACCAGGGGCATCGATTCGGGTCTGTTCGGCTACGTTTCCCAGTGGGGCTCGGCGGGCTCAGCCACCCCAGCCGCCGCCACCACCGCCACCGCCGCCCCCGCCGCCGCCGCCCCAGCCACCGCCGCCGTCGCCACCGCGACCGCCGCTGCCGCCCCAGTTGCCGCCACCGTCGCCGCCGTTGCCACCGCGGCCGCCCCAGTCGCCGCCGCCGTCACCACCACGGCCGCCCCAGTTGCCGCCACCGTCGCCGCCGTTGCCGCCACGGCCGCTGCTCCAGTCACCGTGGTTGCCCCAGTCACCGTTGCCGCCGCGGCCGGAGTCGTTCCAGTTGGAGTCGTGCCAGTTGTTGTCGCGCCAGTTGTTGTCGCGCCAGTTGTCGTTGTACCCGCCGACTCCGCCCCGGTCCCAGCACCAACTGGGCCGGTCGCGCCAGTCGCGGTTGCAGCACTCGTTCCAGCGGTCGTACCGGTACTCCGAGCACCGCCAGTTGCCGTGTCCGCCGCTCCCCGCGACGGCCGAGGCCGAGGCGCTGGCGACGGGCAGCAGACCGATGGTGATTCCTGCGGCTCCTGCCATGACTGCCGCAACGACCCTTCGGCGCATGTTCATGCACCTCCGAACATGTATCGCTTATTAGACTTTTAGGTCATTTCCACCCTCACTCCCCCCTGCCGCCCTGTCAAAGCGGAAAGGCCCCCCGCCGCTCTCCGTGGAGAGTGGCGGGGGGCCTCCCATCAGGCATTTTTAGAGGTCGAAGTAGAGCTCGAACTCGTGCGGGTGCGGACGCTGCGCGATCGGGGCGATCTCGTGCGTGCGCTTGTAGTCGATCCAGGTCTCGATCAGGTCGGGGGTGAAGACACCGCCGGCCAGGAGGTACTCGTGGTCCTCCTCCAGGGCCTTGAGGACGTCCTCGAGGCTGGTCGGGACCTGCGGGACGCTCGCGTGCTCGTCGGGCGAGAGCTCGTAGAGGTCCTTGTCGATCGGCTCCATCGGCTCGATCTTGTTCTTGATGCCGTCGAGGCCCGCGAGGAGCAGCGCCGAGAAGGCGAGGTACGGGTTCGAGGACGGGTCCGGCGCGCGGAACTCGACGCGCTTGGCCTTCGGGTTCGAGCCCGTGATCGGGATGCGCATGGCGGCGGAGCGGTTGCGCTGCGAGTACACCATGTTGACCGGCGCCTCGAAGCCCGGCACCAGGCGGTGGTAGGAGTTCACCGTCGGGTTGGTGAACGCCAGCAGCGACGGGGCGTGCTTGAGGATGCCGCCGATGTAGTAGCGGGCGGTGTCCGACAGGCCCGCGTAGCCGGCCTCGTCGTAGAACAGCGGGTCGCCGTTCGCCCACAGCGACTGGTGCACGTGCATGCCCGAGCCGTTGTCACCGAAGATCGGCTTCGGCATGAAGGTCGCGGTCTTGCCGTTGCGCCAGGCGACATTCTTCACGATGTACTTGAAGAGCATCAGGTCGTCGGCCGCGGCGAGCAGCGTGTTGAACTTGTAGTTGATCTCGGCCTGGCCACCGGTGCCGACCTCGTGGTGCTGACGCTCGACCTGCAGGCCCTGGGCGTCCAGCTCGAGGGAGATCTCGGCGCGCAGGTCGGCGAAGTGGTCGACCGGGGCTACGGGGAAGTAACCACCCTTGTAGCGGACCTTGTAGCCACGGTTGTTCTCCTCGGAGCCCGTGTTCCAGGCGCCGGCCTCGGAGTCGATGTGGTAGAAGCCCTCGTTCGCGGAGGTCGCGAAGCGCACGCTGTCGAACACGTAGAACTCGGCCTCGGGGCCGAAGAACGCGGTGTCGGCGATGCCGGTGGAGGCGAGGTACGCCTCGGCCTTCTTCGCGATGTTGCGCGGGTCGCGGCTGTAGGCCTCACCCGTGATCGGGTCGTGGATGAAGAAGTTGATGTTGAGCGTCTTGTCCTTGCGGAACGGGTCCAGACGCGCGGTGGTGATGTCGGCGCGCAGAGCCATGTCGGACTCGTGGATCGCCTGGAAGCCGCGGATCGAGGATCCGTCGAAGGCGAGCTCCTCCGCCGGGTCGAACGCTCGCGCCGGGATGGTGAAGTGCTGCATCACACCAGGCAGGTCACAGAAGCGGACGTCAACGAACTTGACGTCGTTCTCCTCGATGTACTGCTTCACTTCGTCGGCGTTCTTGAACATCCAACTCCTCCTACTCCCGCCCCCGGGGCAGGGACGGGCTTTATAGCTCGTGGTGCGTCAGTGCGGTGCCGCACGCTGACCCGACCATAAGCAGACGGGATTTCCCAAGCATGACCCATTTGTTTCGCACAAGTTAACCAGGGTCCCGGCGGAGGGCCGTGCGGCGCCACGGGTACCGTGTTCGGGTGGACAACAGACAGGCAATCGGATCCTGGCTCTCCGGCCCCCGCGCGGCCGCCGAGGACATGGGCGTCGACTTCGGCTATCCGGGTCAGCAGCTCGGCCTGCCCCAGCAGGGGCCCGGCTCGGTGGCCCGCTTCGGGCGCCGGCTCGGCGCCGTCGCGATCGACTGGATCGGCTGCCAGCTGATTGCCTACGGGCTGATCACGGGCGGCAACCTGGCCGCTGCGGGCAACTGGACCCTCGCGCTCTTCGTGGCCCTGACCATCCTGACGGTCGGCACCGTGGGCTTCACCCCCGGCAAGCGGATCCTGGGCCTCCGGGTGGTTTCGGAGTCCGGCGGGCGCCTCGGCGTCCTCCGGGTGGTCCTGCGCACGCTGCTGCTGGCCCTGGTCATCCCGGCGCTGATCTGGGACCGGGACGGCCGCGGTCTGCACGACCGGCTGGCGCGCGCCGTCCAGGTCCGCATCTAGGGGGTGTCTTGCCGATCGGGCCGGGCTCGCGGCGCCCGGCACCGCGCCTCGCCACGTTGTCCTCGGTCGATGACGCTCCGCGTCGCCTCCCTCGTCCGCCTTGCGATCCACGGCACCGGACACCGCTCCCTGATCCGGCCCGATCGACAAGACACCCCCTAGGACGCCGGGAAGACCCGTACGACACAGGGGTGCCCCCCGAGCC
>NZ_JBSGXU010000331.1:0-5056 GCF_053610205.1 Streptomyces sp. NPDC054932
GCGCTGGTCAGTGGTCGTGCCGTGCCCCGTGTTCCAGCCACTGGGGCGGGTCCGCGCCGGCATCCTGGCCGTTCAGGAGCAGGGGTGCCCGTTCGCCGGGTCCCGTTGCGGTGAGCGGGATGCCGAGGCTCTGGCACATCCGCTGGGCGCGGGACAGTGCGCTGAAGGTCATGGGCGAGGGGGTGCGGCTCGGCAGCTCGACCGTGACCCGGGCGGGCCGGTGCGTGTGGACGAGCGATTCGATCTGCAGGGCGGCCGCGGCGCGATTGGTGACGTTCAGCTCCCGGAGGATCTTCACGTGCAGGGTGTCCTCGGTGATGCCGTGACTGATGATCATGCTGAGCCTCCCGCACACCGGGATCCGGACGGCACCGGCGGTGGGGGTGCCCACCACCAGTGTGGGGCAGGTGTCCCGCACGGACGAGTTCGCCGCGTCGCGCTTATAGCGCATTTCCGGGCCCGGCACCACTTGGGAACCGCGCGATGCGGCCGGCGCCGATGGCGCGTCCAGGGCGGATTCCGCCGCCGGGAACGGGCCCGCACGCTGTGACCTCCCGCTACGCCGCCCACCACCGTGGACGGGCGCCCGGGGGTGCCGGAATTCGCCGCTGCGGATGGCTCATATCCGTTCCTCCGGTCCGATGAACTCCAACGAAACCGCGCATGAGGGCAGTTGGGCGTAGTTATGCTCCCGCCCACCGGTCAGAAGGTCACCCTTTTTCGATAATTCGAGGACGCAGATGGAGCAAAAAGACATTCCTCCCGAAACGGTCCACCCGGAGGTGGGTGCGACCCGGGTGCTGCCCACCGTCGCCGCCCTGGCCGCCGCCTGCCTGGTCGGGGCGCTCGTCTCCTCCTCGGAACCCGTCGGCACCGTCCTGATCGCCGCGGGCGCCGCGTGCACCGCCGCGCTCCTCGTCGAGGCGCTGCGCCGCGGCCGCGCGCTCGCCGCGGCACGCGCCCAGGTCGCGGCCCTCCAGCACGCCCTGTCCCGGCAGGAGACCGAGGCGTTCCGCCTGTCCGCGGTCGTGCTGCCCGAGGCCATCGAGCGACTGCGCAAGGGCGAACTCGCCGAGGAGGTGCTGACCTCCCTCGGCGGGCGCGCCGGACACGGCAACCGCTGGGGCGACGACGCGGCCCTGACACCGCGCTTCAGAGCCGCCCTGCAAGCCGTGCTCGCCCACGTCATCGACGCGGTCGACAACGAGGAGAGCCTTCGCGACTCGGCGCAGCGGGCCTTCGTGAACGTGGCCCGCCGCGTGCAGGCGATCGTGCACCAGCAGGCCCACGAGATGCGTGAGATGGAGGACCGGCACGGCGCCAACCCGGACGTCTTCGGCGACCTCCTGCGACTGGACCACGGCACCGCCCTGATCGGCAGGCTCGCCGACTCCATCTCGGTCCTCGGCGGTGCGCGCCCCGGCCGTCAGTGGAGCCGGGCCGTCACCCTGTACAGCGTGATGCGCGGCGCGATGTCGCGCATCATCGACTACCAGCGGGTGGAACTCCACTCGGTCTCCGAGGTCGCCGTCGTCGGCCCGGTCGTGGAGCCGCTGATCCACACCCTGGCGGAGCTGCTGGACAACGCCACCCGCTACTCCCCGCCGCACACCCGGGTCCACCTCACGGCCGTCGAGGTGCAGTCGGGCATCGCCGTGGAGATCGAGGACGGCGGCCTGAGCATGAGCGAGGAGGCCCGCGGACGCGCCGAGAAGATGCTCGCGCAGGCGCAGTCGGGCATCGACCTCAACGACCTGGGCGAGACGCCGAGGCTGGGCCTCGCCGTGGTCGGCCGGCTGGCGCAGGCGTACGGGTTCCAGGTGTCCCTGCGCTCCTCCGCGTACGGCGGCGTCCGCGCCGTGGTCATCGTGCCGCAGCACCTGATCACCACGGCGTCCGCGGCGACCGGTCTCGCCCACGGCATCGGCTCCTCCTCGGGGCCCAGGGCGGTGGCCGCCACACCGCGCGAGCACCCCTTCGACCACTCGTCGGCCGGCGTCTCCGCGCCCCGGTCGGCACCGGCACCGACGCCCGGGCCGGTGCCCGTCAGCGGCGGGCCGACCACCGAACGTACCTCGACCGGCCTGCCGCAAAGACGCCGGAAGGACCGTGTCACCACCTACGACGCCCGGCCGGCCGAGATGCCGCAGCCGGCGGACGACAACGGCCCCGGAATGTGGCTGGAGGCGTTCCACAGCGGAGTGTCGGGTGCGCCCGGTCAAGACGCGCAGGGCGCCCAGGACGCGTCGGGTTCAGCGACCAAAGGGGCGTAAACAGTGATGACTCAGCGAAGCAGCATGGACTGGATGCTCAAGGACCTGGCCGCCGGAGTGCCACAGACGCGGCACGTGATCGTGCTGTCCGCGGACGGGCTCTGCGTGGCGCAGTACGGGGCGGAGACCGACACGGCCGACCGCCTGGCAGCCGCCTGCGCGGGCCTGCAGAGCCTCGCCGGAGCGGTGGCCGCGGAACTGCCCAGCTCGAAGGGCAGGATGCGGCTGGTCGTGATCGAGATGGACGGCGGGTTCTTCTACCTGATGGCCGCGGGCGACGGCTCCTATCTGGCGGTCCTCGCCGACGAGGGCGTCGACGCGGGCCTGATGGGCGCGCAGATGCGCAACCTGGTGACCCGAATGGGGGACCATCTGAGCAGCCCGCCCCGACACGACGGGCAGCCCGCGTGAAAGAGCCGCCCACAAGCTGGGAGGACAGCACTCCCGAACGGCTCTACGTCATCACCGGCGGCCGCAGCGCGCCCTCCACCACGGTCCATCTCGACCTCGTGACCCTGGTCGTGGCCCGGGGGGCCGCCCGGCCCGAGATGCAGCCCGAGCAGGCCGCCATCCTGCGGATGTGCCAGTCACCGCTGTCGGTGGCCGAGATCGCCGCGTACGCCGGCCTGCCCGTGAGCGTCGTCACCGTGCTGGTCGGAGACCTGATGACCGCCCGGCGCGTGCACGTCCGGCCCCCCGTCCCCGCCGCGCAGCTACCCGACCTTGCTCTGATCGAGGCAGTGATCGATGGACTTCAGAAGCTCTGACCCGCCCGCCGGGCCGCGCCAGGCGGACATACTGCCGCAGAGCGCCGCGGCCGCCGTGAAAATCGTCATCGTCGGCGGTTTCGGCGTGGGCAAGACGACGATGGTCGGTGCCGTGAGCGAGATCAAGCCGCTGACCACCGAGGAGACGATGACCCGGGCCGGCGTCGGCGTCGACGACACCTGGGGCGTGTCCCGCAAGATCACCACCACCGTGGCGATGGACTTCGGCCGCATCAGCATCAACGAAGAACTCGTGCTGTACCTGTTCGGAACACCCGGCCAGGAGCGCTTCTGGTTCCTGTGGCGCGGTCTCTTCGAGGGCGCGCTCGGCGCGGTCGTGCTCCTCGACACCCGGCGGCTGGAGATCAGCTTCGACGTCATCGGGCGGCTGGAGGAGCGGGGCGTCCCCTTCGTCGTGGCCGTCAACTCCTTCCCCGGCGCGCCCGAGCATCCGCTGGAGGAACTGCGCCAGGCCCTCGACCTGCCCCCCACCGTCCCGATCCTCGTCTGCGACGCCAGACGACGGGACTCGTCCCGCGATGTCCTGCTGACCCTCATGCGCTACCTGCACTCCCAGGCAGCCACCCAGGAGGCAATGTGAGTACCACCCCCACCCCACCGCCGCAGTGCCCCGCCCACGCGGCGGCAACGGCGGGCGGCCTGTACCGGCTCCACGGAGCGGAGGCCCAGGCCGACCCCCTCGCCCTGTACGAGAAGCTGCGCGCCGAGCACGGCCCGGTCGCCCCCGTGCTGGTGAGCGGGGACCTCCCGGCATGGCTGGTCCTCGGCCACCGGGAGAACCTGGACGTGGCGCGCACGTCGTCCCGCTTCGCCCGTGACCCCCGGGGCTGGCGCGACATGAGAGAGGGCCGGGTACCGGCCGACACCCCGCTCGGCCCCATGGTGTCCTGGGTACCGGTGTGCAACTTCACGGACGGGCCCGTCCACGAGCGGCTGCGCTCCGCCGTGGTGGAGTCCCTGGAGCGCTTCGACAAGCGCGGCATCCGCCGCTACGTGACGCGCTTCGCCAACCAGCTCGTCGACCAGATCGCCGGCGAGGGGTACGCCGACCTGGTGTCCGCCTTCTCCGACCAGCTCCCCATGCTGGTCATGACGCAACTCGTCGGGGCACCCGACGAACACGGACCCCTGCTGGTCAACGCGGCACGCGACATGCTCCAGGGCACCGAGACGGCCCTCCAGAGCGACCGCTACGTCACCGCCACCCTGGAACACCTGGTCGTGCAGCGAAAGGCCGAGCCCGCCCGTGACCTCGCCTCCTGGCTGCTGGAGCACCCCGCGAACCTGACCGACACCGAAGTGCTGATGCACCTGCGCGTGGTGCTGATCGCGGCCTACGAGACCACCGCCAACCTGATCGCCAACACGCTGCGCACGGTACTGACCGACCCGCGCTTCCGGGCGAGCCTCTCCGGCGGTCACATGACCCTGCCCGACGCACTGGAGCAGGTCCTGTGGGACGACCCGCCGATCAACACCATCATCGGGCGCTGGGCCACCGGTGACACCCTGCTCGGCGGCCAGCAGGTCAAGGCCGGTGACATGATCCTGCTCGGCCTGGCCGCGGGCAACGCCGACCCGCAGATCCGCCCCGACCCCGACGTCTCCGTCCACGGCAACCGCTCCCACCTGGCCTTCAGCAGCGGACCGCACGAGTGCCCGGGCCAGGACATCGGGCGTGCCATCGCGGACACCGGCATCGAGGTCCTGCTGGACCGGCTGCCCGACCTCCAGCTGGCGGTCGACGCGAGCGAGCTCCAGTGGCGCGGCACCCTCATGTCGCGCCACCTGCTGTCACTGCCGGTACGGTTCGCCCCGCGGTCCGTCCCGACCCCGCAACCCGGGATCGAGCAGCCGGCCGGGCACCCGGTGAACGCGCTGATCCCGCCGCAGCCGGCGGCGCCGCCCGCGGTCTCCCGCCGACGCCGTGGCGTCAGCTGGTGGCGCCGGCTGTTCGGCCGCCGCTGAGCGGGCCATCAGCGCGGGGGCCCCGGC
>NZ_JBSGXU010000332.1:0-4933 GCF_053610205.1 Streptomyces sp. NPDC054932
CGGCCCGCCCGGGGGGACGGGCCGCGGCGTCGTCGTGCCGCGCAGGGTGCCGCTCGGCGCTCAGACGGCGGCGGCGGTCCGCGTCGTGGTCGCGATGGTGGCCGAGCCGACCACGCGTGTGCCGTCGTAGAGCACGATCGCCTGGCCGGGGGCAACGCCCCGGACCGGCTCGGTGAAGGAGACGCGCAGCTCGCCGTCCACGACCTCGGCGAAGACCTCGGTCTCGCCGCCGTGGGCGCGCAGCTGGGCGGTGTAGGTGCCCGGAGCGGCGGCGACGGCGCCGCACCAGCGGGGGCGGATCGCGGTGAGGGCGCTGACGTCGAGGGCCTCGACGGGTCCGACGGTGACGGTGTTGTTCACCGGGGAGATGTCGAGGACGTAGCGCGGCTTGCCGTCGGGAGCGGGGTGCCCGATGCGCAGGCCCTTGCGCTGGCCGATGGTGAAGCCGAAGGCGCCGTCGTGGGTGCCGACCTTCTCGCCGGTCGCCCCGTCGACGATGTCGCCCTCGGCCTTGCCGAGGCGGTTCGCGAGGAAGCCCTGGGTGTCGCCGTCGGCGATGAAGCAGATGTCGTGGCTGTCGGGCTTCTTCGCGACGGCCAGACCGCGCTCCTCGGCCTCGGCACGGATCTCTTCCTTGGTGGTGAGGGTGTCACCGAGCGGGAAGAGGGCGTGGGCGAGCTGCTTCTCGTCGAGGACCCCGAGGACGTAGGACTGGTCCTTGGCCATGTCGGAGGCGCGGTGCAGCTCGCGGGAGCCGTCCTCGTTCAGGACGACGGTGGCGTAGTGGCCGGTGCAGACGGCGTCGAAGCCGAGCGCGAGGGCCTTGTCGAGCAGCGCCGCGAACTTGATCTTCTCGTTGCAGCGCAGGCAGGGGTTCGGTGTGCGGCCGGCCTCGTACTCGGAGATGAAGTCCTCGACCACGTCCTCGCGGAAGCGCTCGGCCAGGTCCCAGACGTAGAAGGGGATGCCGATGACGTCGGCGGCACGGCGGGCGTCGCGGGAGTCCTCGATGGTGCAGCAGCCGCGGGCGCCGGTCCGGAAGGACTGCGGGTTCGCGGAGAGCGCGAGGTGGACGCCGGTCACGTCGTGCCCGGCTTCGACCGCGCGGGCGGCGGCGACGGCGGAGTCCACGCCTCCGGACATGGCGGCCAGGACGCGGAGGGGACGGGCGGTGCGCGGCAGGTTCTCAGTCATAGCACCGTCCAGAGTACGGGGGAACCGAGCGGGGTCACAGCGCGTTATCGGGGTACGGGGGGTGGATCACATCGTCGAGCAGGGGAACAAGCAGGAGAAGTCGCCGGGGCGGACCCGCAGGGCCGTGCTGTTCGGCGGGCTCGGGGTCTTCGCGGTGGCGGCGGTCGCAGGCCGGGACGAGATCGCCCGTGCCTGGTGGCTGATACCGGGAGTGGCCAAGCCGCGCAAGGAGGGCGAGCTCGACCACGTGGGCGCGAGCTGGACGGCGGCCTCGCCGGCGAACTGGCGGATGGCGGACCGGCCGGACGACTACCGGGTGGACCGGATCGTCGTCCATGTCACGCAGGGCGGTTTCGAGTCGTCGGTGGACGCCTTCAAGAACCCGTGGCACCGGGCCTCGGCGCACTACATCGTGCGCGGGGACGGCCATGTGGAGCAGATGGTGCGCGAGCTGGACGTGGCCTTCCACTCGGGGAACCGCTCGATGAACGAGCGCAGCGTCGGCATCGAGCACGTGGGCTTCGTGGACCGCCCGCAGGACTTCACGGACGAAATGTATGCGGCCTCGGCCCGGCTGGCGGCCGACGTCTGCCGCCGGTACGGGATACCGGTGGACCGCACCCACATAGTGGGCCACTCCGAGGTCCCGGGCGCCGATCACACGGATCCGGGCCGCCACTGGGACTGGAAGCGGTACATCGGCCTGGTCCAGGAGGCCCTGGACCGGCCGGACCCGGTCAGCTGAGGCCCGCCGTACGGGCGCGTTCCACCGCCGGGCCGATGGCCGCGGCCAGGGCGGCGACGTCCTCCTTGGTGGAGGTGTGGCCGAGGGAGAAGCGCAGGGTGCCGCGGGCCAGCTGCGGGTCGGTGCCGGCGGCCAGCAGGACGTGGCTCGGCTGGGCCACGCCCGCGGTGCAGGCGGAGCCGGTGGAGCATTCGATGCCCTGGGCGTCGAGCAGGAGCAGCAGGGAGTCGCCCTCGCAGCCGGGGAAGCTGAAGTGGGCATTGGCCGGAAGTCGCTCCTCGGGGTCTCCCCCGAGGACGGCGTCGGGCACGGCCGCGCGGACGGCGGCGATCAGTTCGTCGCGCAGGGCGCCGACCTCGGTGGCGAACCGCTCGCGCCGTTCGGCGGCGAGGACGGCGGCCACGGCGAAGGCGGCGATGGCGGGCACGTCGAGGGTGCCGGAGCGGACGTGCCGTTCCTGGCCGCCGCCGTGCAGGACGGGTACGGGGCTCTGGTCGCGGCCGAGGAGCAGCGCGCCGATGCCGTAGGGGCCGCCGATCTTGTGGCCGCTGACGGTCATGGCGGCGAGGCCGCTGTCGCCGAAGTGGACGTCGAGCTGGCCGAAGGCCTGGACGGCGTCGGAGTGCAGCGGGACGGCGGACTCGCGGGCGATGGCGGCCAGTTCACGGACCGGCATGACGGTCCCGATCTCGTTGTTGGCCCACATCACGGTGGCCAGGGCCACGTCGTCGGGGTTGCGTTCGACGGCTTCGCGGAAGGCGTCCGCGTGCACGCGCCCGTGGCGGTCCACGGGCAGGTACTCGACCTGCGCGCCCTCGTGCTCGGCGAGCCAGTGGACCGCGTCGAGCACGGCGTGGTGCTCGACGGGGCTGGCGATGACCCGGTTCCGGGCGGGGTCGGCGTCGCGCCGGGCCCAGTAGAGGCCCTTCACCGCGAGGTTGTCGGCCTCCGTGCCCCCGGCGGTGAAGACCACCTCGCTGGGACGGGCGCCGACCGCCTCGGCGAAGGCCTCGCGGGCCTCCTCGACGGTACGGCGGGCCCGGCGGCCGGCGGCGTGCAGGGAGGATGCGTTCCCCGTGGCGGCGAACTGCGCGGTCATCGCCGCGGCGGCCTCCGGCAGCATCGGGGTGGTGGCGGCGTGGTCGAGGTAGGCCATGATCCCCCGATTCTACGAGTCCGCCGGCGGCCCCTTGCGCCGCGGGACCCCGCGATGGCCGGTGGGCGGCCGGGCGCCGCCGGATCCGTCAGGCCGGGCGCAGCGCGCGGGCCAGCTGGCGGGACTGGGCGACCAGGTGGTCCGACGAGTCCCAGACCTCGGCGTCCTCCTCCAGGAATCCACCGGCCAGGTTGCGCGTGGTGATGGAGACGCGGAGCGGGCCGGGGGCCGGGCGGCGGCGGACGTGGGTGGTGAGTTCCACCGTCGGGGTCCAGGCCACCAGGCCGAGGTCGAAGGCGGTCGGCGGCAGCGCGTCCACGGCCAGGAGGATGGAGAGCGGGTCGGCGTCGCGGCCGTCGGCCAGCTCGAACCAGGCCCGCATCTCGCCCTTGCCGGAGGGGGCGCCGACGGCCCATCCGGCGGTCGCCGGGTCCAGCCGCAGGCGCAGCCGGTCCACGATGGCGGAGCTGCCGGGGATCGGGGCCGGGCCGGCCTCGGGGCCGATGCAGTCCCCGTAGGCGGGGATGGCGGGCGGCACGGCGACCGTCCGTACGTCGTCGGGCAGGGCCGCGAGGTCGCCGTAGGAGGCGAGGACGCGGATGCGCTCGATCTCGGCACCGCTCTCGTCGTACTGGAACAGCGAGGCCTGGCCCGTGGAGAGGGTGCGGCCGACGCGGACGACCTGGGTGCGGATCACGGCGGGACCGGGCACGGAGGAGGTCAGGTAGTGCGCGGAGACGGTGAACGGGTCCGGGTGCGGGAGGGCCGCGGACAGGGCCCGGCCGACCAGGGCCAGCAGGTATCCGCCGTTCACGGCGGCGATGATCGTCCAGCCGGCGGAGAGTTCCGCGTCGTACACCCCGGGCTCGCCCGCGCGTGCGGTGATGGCGGTGTCGCGGTCGAACTCACTGTCGCCGATGGAGGCCTTGGCAGCTGCGTGTGACATGAAAACGACGGTACACCGGCTTACTACTAAGCGGTAGCTTTCTTTTGTTACGGCTCTTCGGCCACCGAGGACCGGCGGTTCCAGGCCAGCGGCGCCCGCCAGTGGTAGCGCATCGCGAGCAGGCGGAGCACGAAGGTGGTGACGATCGCGAGGCCGGTGGTGATGGCGTTGAGGGCGTGGAGGCTGATGAAGACGGCCACCATCGAGGCCCCGACCAGGGCGGGGACGGCGTACATCTCGCGGTCGCGCAGCAGCGAGGGCACCTCGTTCACCAGCACGTCGCGCAGGACGCCGCCGCCGACGGCCGTGGCGACGCCGAGCGCCGCGGAGGCCGTGAGGCCGAGGCCGAACTCGTAGGCCTTGGTCGTGCCCGTCACGCAGAACAGCCCGAGGCCGGCGGCGTCGAAGACGTTGATGGCGCGGTTGATCCGCTGCACCTCGGGGTGCAGGAAGTAGACGATCGCGGCGGCGACCAGCGGGGTCACGAAGAAGCTGAGCTCACCGAAGGCGGCGGGCGGCACGGCGCCGATCACGAGGTCACGGAAGAGACCGCCGCCCAGGGCCGTGACCAGGGCGAGGACGACGATGCCGAAGACGTCGAAGTTCTTGCGGACGGCGAGCAGCGCGCCTGCGGTGGCGAAGACGAAGATGCCGGCGAGGTCCAGGGCATGCTGGATCCCGGGCGGGAAGAGATCGTGGGGCACCGGCCCATTGTCGCCCGTCGGTTCGCACCGGAGTGACGGGTGGGGTGCGGGCCGCGGGGCCGGTGCGGCTCCGGGACCTGGGGCTCGGCCCCGGACCCCGCGCCGCGAACGGCGGCGGGGGGGGGGGCGCCGCCCCGCCCCGCCCCCCCCCCCCCCCCCCACAACCACAACCAAAAAAAAACAACCCC
>NZ_JBSGXU010000333.1:0-4868 GCF_053610205.1 Streptomyces sp. NPDC054932
CTGACCGCCGCCCCACCGAAGCCCCCCCCCCACAAGCCCCCCCGCCCGGCCGCCCCCCCCCCGCCCCCCCCCACGGCAGCATGGTGGATCGACGGCGCGGCCGCGCAAGCCGAACATACGGCTCGGCGCGAAGGTCGCCGGCAACCACGGTGCGATCCCGAGGAAGGACTCCCCGGCCGTCGCCGGGGCCGTGCGCGAGGTCGCCGCCCTCGACCGCGGACGGCGCTGAAGAGCCGGATGTCCGGTCACCGGTGGGCCGTTGCGGTGAGGCGTTCCAGCGCGGCGTGGGCGGGCGGGCCCCAGGTGGGCTTGCCCCCGGGGCGGCCGTGGACGCCTGCGTGTCCGATGTGGATGCCGGAGAGGGCGCGCAGCACCGCCCAGCCGCGGGCGCGGCGCAGGGTCGCCGCGTCCGGGCCCGGCCGGTAGGCCTCGTGGAAGCGGTCGACGGCGCCGTCCGGCAGCAGGATCCAGGCGGCGGCGAGGTCGCAGGCCGGGTCCCCGGCGAAGAGGTCGCCGAAGTCGATCACGCCGGAGAAGGTGCCGTTCGCGGTGAGGATGTTGGCCGGGTGCAGGTCGCCGTGCAGCCACAGCCTCGGTCCCGTCCACTCCGGCGCGGCGGCGGCGTCCTCCCAGACCGCGCGGACGGCGTCCGGGTCGCGGATCAGCCCCAGTCCGGTGGCCGAGGCGAGCCCCTGGGTGAATTGCTCGGCGGTGTCGGCCAGCGGGCCACCGCGGTCCCGTCCCACGGGCGCCCCGTCGGGGGCCGGGCGGTGGAGGGCGGTCAGGAAGGCGGCCAGGGTGAGCGCCGCCTGCGCGGCGTGCGTCGCGGGGGCGCGGTCGGCGGGCTCGCCCGGTACCCAGGTGGTGACGAGCCAGGGTCGTGGAAAGCGTTCCGAGGGCTCGGCAAGGCGCTGCGGCACGGGGATCGGCAGCGGAAGGTGCGGGGCGAGGAGAGGCAGCCAGGCGTGTTCCTTGCGCAGCAGCCCGTCCGCGGACTGCGTCGCCCAGGGCAACCGGACGGCGAGGTCGTCGCCGAGTCGCCACACCTGGTTGTCCCAGCCGCGCGCCCCGAGCTCGAGGGGGCGGTCCGCCAGGTCGGGGTGCTGCTCGCGCAGCAGATCCCGGATCAGGTCCTCGGTGATGTCTATCGCGCCGGCCGTCATGCGGCACAACGGTAGCCGGGCAACGGCCTGCCTGCCCCTGTCCGGTCCGGACCTCAACGGGAGTGCGCGGAAAGGGCCGTGACGGCTGCGGAGGGTGGGGCGCTCAGCCGTCCCGCCCGCCCCGAGGCTCAGGACTGGTCAGAGTTCACGGTCCACGACGCGACGGGCCGCCTCGGCCTCCGCCGCGGGCGGGGACAGTTCATCGAGGGTGTCGAGCTCGTCGTCGGAAGCCAGTTCCCGCTCCCAGGCGGCCGCGAGCCGTTCCTGCTCCTCGTGTCCCTTGCTGGTGACGGCCTCCCGCTGCTGGGGCCCCAGAGCCGCGAGGAAACGCCCGACCGAGTCCGCCGGCATGCCGTACTCCTTCTCGCCGTGGGGGAGCGGCAGCGGCGATCGCGATGCCGTGCCCGGACCAGGATGGCGAACCGGGCCGGGGGCGGCAGTCCGACACGGCGGGCCGCCACCCGAATGCCCGAGCCGGTGGATCGGACCATCGGGGGAGCGGTGATACCTGCGGCCTACGGCGCACCGCGCCCGCGGCTCGGCGGGCGGACCGTGAGGCCGTCCAGGGTGAGGTCGAGCAGACGCTCGGCCTGCTGCCGGTGCGCGGCGCCCGCCGAGGTGAGGGCGATGCCTTCGAGGGCGGCGCCGATGTCGGCGGGCCCGATGTCGGTACGGATCGCCCCGGCGGCCGCGCACGCGTCCATGAGCGAGGTGAGGGCGGTCTGGATCATTTCCCGGCTGTGACCGTACGGGTTGCCCCCCGTCGCGGCGATGCCGCGCAGTGCGTCGATCATGCCGTACTTGGCGGTGACGTAGTCCAGGAAGAGGAGCGTCCACGCGCGCAGGGCCTCGACCGGTGGCTTCTGTGCGAGCAGGGCGGGGGCCGCCTCGCACAGGTGGGCCAGCTCGTTGCGGTAGACCGCCTCGACCAGAGCCTCCCGGGTGGGGAAGTTGCGGTAGAGGGTCGCGCTGCCCACGCCCGCCTCCCTGGCGATGCGCTCCATCTGCGTGTCCAGTCCCTCCGTCGTGAACACGCGCACGGCGGCGGTGAGGATCTTCTCCCTGTTGCGCCGTGCGTCAGCCCGCAACGGTCGGTCCGCTCCGTCGGCCATCAGTGCCCGCCATCCCTTCCCGGGTGCCCCTCACTTGCTGAACGGGGGGATCCCCACTTAGCCTCGAACAAGTGGGGACATCCCCACTTCCTGTACTCACTGTAGATCAACGCACTCACCGGACCCACACCCACGAAAGGGGGCCGATCATGCCGGGCATCCAGGGCAAGGTCGTCGCGATCACAGGTGCCAGCAGCGGTATCGGCGAAGCGACCGCGATCCACCTCGCCGAAAGGGGCGCCCGGCTCGTGCTCGGCGCACGCAGGGAGGACCGGCTGAAGGCGGTCGTGGACGGCATCACGGCCAGGGGTGGCACCGCCGTCGGCGTCATCGTCGACGTCACGCGCCGCGAGGACCTCCAGCGTCTGACGGCGACGGCCACCGACCGGTTCGGCCGGCTCGACGTCCTCGTCTCCAATGCGGGCACGATGGCCGTTTCGCCCTTCGACGACCTGCGCCAGGACGACTGGGACGCCATGGTCTCCACCCACATCACCGGCCTGCTCAACGGCATCGGGGCGGCGCTGCCCGTCTTCCGCCGGCAGCGCTCGGGCCAGTTCGTCAACGTCGGTTCCACCGCGGCCTACGTCGTCAAGTCTCCCCAGGCCGTCTACGCGGCCACCAAGACGGCGGTGAAGGTGCTCACCGAGGGGCTGCGCCAGGAATCGGGCCCCGACCTGCGCGTGACCCTCGTCTCGCCCGGCTTCACCCACACCGAGGGGGTGGGTAAGGGGGCCGGCCCCGAGGTCGCGGCCGCGATGGTCCGACAGCGCGACGAGATCGCCATGCCGCCCTCCGCCGTCGCCTCCGCCATCGGCTACGCGATCGAGCAGCCGGACGGGGTCGACGTCAGCGAGATCGTCGTCAGGCCCACCGTGCAGGCCTGACGGCGCCGCGGGCGCCCCGGGCGTCGGCCGGCTCAGGGCGTGGAGGTCCAGCCCTGCCCGTGGAGCCGTTCGAATCCGTCCAGGAGGAGGTCCAGGGCGAACTCGAACTCGAACCGGTCGTCGCAGCCCTGGCCGACGACCGTCCGCCGGTCGTGGGCCACCGCCCGGGCCAGCTCGGTGACGTGCGGGTACCGCCGGGCCATCTCCTCGTACCCGGCCGCCCGTGCCCGGTCGTCCTGCGGCGTGGTGCTCGCCGGGTCGTCGAACAGCTCCTCGGTGAAGCCCAGCACCCGGCTGCCGAGTGCGTGCATCACGTGGTGGGTGAGGTCGGTCGAGAAGCCGCCGGCCCGGAACATTCCGATCACGGAGTCCAGGTACGCGAGTACGGCCGGCGTCGGGCTGGTCCGGGACCGGATCACCTGGGCCGCCCAGGTGTGCGCCAGGAGGGCCGCGCGCGCCCCGAGGATCCGCCCGCGGACCGCGCTCTTCCAGTCCGGTCCGGGGGTCTGGCGGTCGATCCCCCCGACGACGAACTCCACCATGCCGTCCAGGAGTTCTTCCTTGTTGGCCACGTGCTTGTAGAGCGCCATCGGCACGACGCCCAGCTCCTGGGCGAGTCTGCGCATGCTCAGCGCCTCGATCCCGGCGCCGTCGGCGAAGGCGACGGCCGCCCGCAGCACCCGGTCCCGGCTCAAGGGGGTCCGGCGCGGTTCCTGCGGTTCCTGCGGCTGCTCGGGCATGTGGGCTTCTCCCTCGATCCGTTCCCGGGGTGTCGCGGGAGCGTCCCGCCTTGACGAGTGTACGGCGTACACCTACGGTGGGCGTCAACCGTCGGGTGTACGCCGTACACCCATCGAGGGAGGGTCGGTTCCGCATGAGCTCAACCAGGAGAATCGCGATCGTCGCGGGGGCGCTGTTCCTCGTCACCGAGGTCGCCGCGATCGGCGGACTCGCGCTCTACGACCCCGTCCTGCACGACGCCCGGTACGTCGTCGGTTCCGGCGCCGACTCCAGGGTGTTCCTGGGGGCGCTGTGCGAGTTCGTGCTCGCGCTGGCGGTCACCGGCACCGGGGCCGCACTGTATCCGGTCCTCCGGAGACGGAACGAGGGGGCCGCCGTGGGCTACGTCTGCGGGCGCCTGCTGGAGGCCGCCGTCATCGTCATCGGCATCATCGGCGTGCTGTCCGTCGTGACGCTCAGGAGGCAGGCCGAGGACGGTGCCGCGGGCGCCGACGGCACCTCCCTGGAGACGGTCGGCCGGGCTCTCGTGGCGTTCCACGACTGGACGTTCCTGTTCGGCCCGAACTTCGTCCTCGGCGCCAACACCCTCGTGCTGGCCGGCCTCATGTACACCTCGCGGCTGGTGCCGCGGTTCATCGCCGTCCTGGGGCTGGTCGGCGGGGCGATGATCTGTGCCTCGGCGACCGCCGTGCTGTTCGGGGCGTACGAACAGGTCTCGGTGGCGGGCTCGCTCGCGGCGCTTCCCGTGTTCGCCTGGGAAGTGACGCTGGCCGTCCGGCTGCTCGCCAAGGGCTTCGACGCCGGCGTCGACGAGGGCATTGACGAACGCATGGACAAGGGCCTCGACGTGGACGCCCGGGACCGCGCCGGCGGCGGCCCCGCGGCGGGGGGGGCCCGCCCCGGGGGGCGGGTGGGCGAGGAGCCCGGGGGACGGGCGGGCACAAGGCCAACGCTGCACTGGCCAC
>NZ_JBSGXU010000334.1:0-4857 GCF_053610205.1 Streptomyces sp. NPDC054932
CCACCTTGCCAAGGTGGAAGTCGCGCGTTCGAGTCGCGTAGTCCGCTCTGTAACGAGAGAACCCCCCCTGACCTAGGATCGGGGGGCTACTCTCGTTCCTACGCCCAGGACTGGCCGGTCAGGCGCTCGAACGCCTCGATGTACTTGGCGCGGGTCCGGGCGACGACCTGCTCCGGCAGGGCCGGCGGCGGGAGCTCGCCCTTGCGGTCCCAGCCGGAGGCCGGGGAGGCCAGCCAGTCGCGGACGTACTGCTTGTCGAAGGAGGGCTGCGAGTGGCCCGGCTCCCACTGGTCGGCGGGCCAGAAGCGGGAGGAGTCCGGGGTCAGCACCTCGTCGGCGGCGACCAGGGTGCCGTCCTTCGGGTCGAAACCGAACTCGAACTTGGTGTCGGCGAGGATGATCCCGCGCTCGCGCGCGATGTCCCGGGCGCGGCCGTACACGGCGAGGGTGGTCTGGCGCAGCAGCGCCGCCGTCTCGGCGCCGGTGGTGCGGGCGACCTCCTCGTAGGAGACGTTCTCGTCGTGCTCGCCGACGGCGGCCTTGGCGGCCGGGGTGAAGATCGGGGCGGGCAGCTCGGAGCCGTCCACGAGCCCCTCGGGGAGGGCGAGCCCGCAGACCGTACGGGTGTCGTTGTACTCGGCGAGGCCGGAGCCGGCGAGGTAGCCGCGGGCCACGCACTCGACCGGGACCATGTCGAGGTTGCGGCAGATCAGGGTGCGCCCGGCCCAGTCGGCGGGGGCGCCGGCGGGCAGGTCGGTGGAGATGACGTGGTTCGGGACGAGGTCCGCGAGCTGGTCGAACCACCACAGGGAGAGCTGGGTCAGGACGCGGCCCTTGTCCGGGATCTCGGTGGGCAGCACCCAGTCGAAGGCGGACATGCGGTCGCTGGCGACCATGACGAGACGGCCGTCCTCGTCGCGGTAGAGATCGCGCACCTTGCCGGTGTGGAGGTGGACGAGGCCCGGAACCTGAACCGGCTCGGGCTTTTCGACGAATCCGGACACGGGGTCTCCCTGTAGTTCTGTATGAAGCGCACTCCGATTCTCGCGCACCTGCGTCCCCTCCTGCGGACAGGGGGGCCGGGTGCGGGTCAGTCGCGCTTGCAGATCCGGTCGAGGAGGTTGGCCGTGGCCCGCTGTACCCGCTCGTCGACGTGGCCGGGGCGGTCGAGGGCCGGGGACCAGGCGAAGGTGCCGGAGGCGAAGACCAGCGCGCCGCTCGGCGCCCGGTAGAGGGAGGTCTCCTGGTGGCGGCGGTGGCCCTCGCTGTCGAGGTACGGGGAGTGCGCCAGCAGGATCCGGTCCTGGTGCTCGGGGAGCTGGGTGCGCGGGAAGTACCGGTCGGCCTCACCGGCGACCAGGCCGGGCAGCTCGTCGTTCTCGCCGGCGCCGGTCGCGTCCCAGAGCCAGTGGGTGGCGTTGCGCACGATGAGGGGGGCCGGTTCGGGGACCCGGCCCGCGTACTGGATGCCGAGCAGCTGCTGCTCCGGGCGGTCGACCTCGCGCCAGAGGCTGGGGCGGCCCGGGCCGCGCCGTTTTCGGCAGGTGAGCAGCCGGTCGTCGACCCCGGAGGGGGACGGGCCGAGCTCGACCTGCCAGTACATGGTGTTGGCGGAGAGGAAGACGAGCGAGGTGCCGTGCCGGCGGGCGCGTTCGACGGTGCGGCGCATGGGGGCCGACCAGTACTCGTCGTGGCCGGGGAAGACCAGGCCCCGGTAGCGGGTGGGGTCGACGCGGCCGGCGTGCAGGTCGCGGGTGTCGGCGTAGGCGATGTCGTAGCCGTAGCGCTCGGCCCAGCGGATGAAGTCGTAGGCGTGGCCGACGTGCAGGGGCAGGCCCGCGCCCGCGTAGGGGCGGTCGAAGGAGACGGTGACCGCCGCGTCCTGCTCGCCGAGCAGCCGGCCCTGCTCGTCCCAGGCGTGGTAGAGGCTGGCACCGCTGCGGCCGTCCTCCGGATACAGGTTGTAGGCCTGCCAGGTGATGTCGGGGAGCAGGAGCAGGAGGTCGGCGGGGTGGTCGTCGCGGACCGTGAAGGGGATGTGGGAGCGGTAGCCGTCGGCGGTGGTCAGAACGGCGACGTACGCGCCCACGCTCCAGTAGGAGGGCACCTGGAGGCGCCAGGACAGCCACCAGTGGTGGCAGGAGACGGTGCGGTCGGCGGCGAGGGGGGCCGGCTGGACGATGCCGGAGAGCCGGGGGCTGGTGGTGATCTTGGAGGCGCCGTCGCCGCCGTAGTGGCCGATCCGGTAGACGTCCACGGAGAACTGCTGGGGCGGGTCGACGGTGATGTGGAAGTCGATGGCCTCGCCGGGGGCCACCCCGCCGGTGGAGGCGAAGCCCTTGATCTGGCGGTGCACGTCGTCGGCGGTGCGGGGACCGCCGTTGCCGCGGGCGCGGGGGATCTGGCCGGTGCCGGCGGCCGCGGCGGCCGGGTCCACGTACCAGGGCACGACCTGGCCGGTGTCGTCGAAGTAGAGCTCGCTGCCCCGGAACCAGGGCAGGGGGCCCTGCCCGAAGGGGTCGGTCACCGCGTGCGCGAGCGCACCTGACTCCCAACGCCGGATCTGGTCCGCACCCATGACCGCTCCCCTCCTTCGCTCCCCGAACCGGGCGTGCATCGGCTCGGTGCACGGCCCACGGACGGGCCGATGCGGCGTTCCTCGGACGCCCGCTCCGGGACATCCAGCCGCGACCGGTCCCAGCACATCACATAACGCACGCAGTCCGTCACTGTTCGTCGCGAATTGACGGGACCGGAACATTGGCATCCGGTTGCCTGTACGAGCTGTAACCCTCCCGCGGGGGCACGGCGGACCGCCGCCTCAGACCAGGCGGACCGGCTTCTCCGGACGGACGCCGAGGGCCGAGAGCCAGTCCCGCAGGGGCTCCGGGTTGCCCTCCTCGACCAGGCACAGCACGCGCGGCGCCAGATCGGATCGGCGGTCGCCGCCCACCAGCAGGACCGGCCCGTCGAGCCAGTCCAGCCCGGGGGTGGCCCCGGCCGAGTCCACGGCCGCGCAGCACACCATCGCCGTGACGTGGTCGGCCAGCAGGTCCCGGCCGCTGCGCGGCGGCTGGAGCGGGAACAGCGGAACGGCGTCCGAGCCGCGCGCCTTCCCGGCTCCGGCGGCCGGTCCGGCGGCCCGCTCCTCGCGGGCCAGCTCACCGCTGATCCGGCCGGCCAGGGCCTCGCCGGCCGCGCCCTCGCCGCCGAGGTCCGTGAGGTAGCCCAGCACCCGCTCCAGGGTGGGTCCGGCGAACCCGTCCGCGGTGGGCGGCGGGGAGTCGGCGGCCGCGAGCGTGGCGGAGCCCGCTGTACCGGCGGGTCCGGAGATCCCGGACGCGGCGGACGAGCCGGACGGGGCACTCGGGGCTCCGGAGGTGCTGGAGGTGCTCGGTACGGCCGGAGCGGCGGATCCCGAAGGACCGGCGGACAGCCCCGCCGGGACGGCCAGGGCGTCCAGCGCCGCGTGCAGGCGGGCCGCCTCCGTCCGCCACTTGCGATCCACGACCTCCTCCGGATACGCCGCCCAGTCCACCGGGGACCAGTCCGGCCCGGCCTCGGCCGGACCTCCGTGGAAGAGCCGAGCGGCCAGCAGCGACGTCGCCTCGTCGATCAGCCCGGGCTGCTCCAGCAGGTCACAGGCGGGGCGCTCGCCGAGCCGCGAGGTGAACCCCTCGGCCAGCCGGTCCCGCCGGGAGAGCTCGGTCAGCGCGGAGACCACCCCGGCGTCGAGGTGCGCCGGCCAGCGGCCCATCCGCCAGGCGGGCAGCGCGACCCGGGTCAGCAGCCGGTCCCAGCCCGCATAGGCGAGGCCGACCTGCTCCTGGGCGACGATGCGCAGCCCGTAGTCCACACCCTGTGCACGCTCCGAGGCGGCGGCGGCCACCCCGCGCTCCATCTCGGCCGCGTCCGTCCGGCACAGCCGCAGCAGCAGCCGGGCCGGCGCGGCGATCCAGCCGAGGCCGCGCCGGCTGCCCACGTCCACGGCCGCGTCCAGGCCCCGTACGAAGCCGCGGGCATCGGCTATGTCCGGGTGCGCGGAAGGTCCCGTACCGGCGACGACGGGCGCGAGGACCGCCCGCAGCTCGGCGACCCGCATCCACCACAGGAAGGGAGAGCCGATCACCAGCACGGGGGCCGCGCCCGGCTCGGACTCCGGCGCGACGGGTCCGGCCGTAGCGGCCGACGCACGGGCGGCGCCGCGGCGGTGGGCCGCGTGCGTGCGGTCCTCCAGCCAGCTGTCGCAGTCCGGTGTCAGGGCTATCGCGGAGGGCGGCGGCACGTCCATCCGGTCGGCCAGGTCCCGCACCAGCCGGTAGAGATCGGGCGCGGCGGCCTCCGAGAGGGGCACCGTCGGCGTCACGGCGGGGCGCGCCCGCAGCACCACGGCGGCGAACACACCGCCGACGAGGAGCACCAGCGCGGCGACCACGCACACGACGAGGGTCACCGCGGGCCAGGGATCACCGGCCAGCCGGCCCGTCGTCCGGGCGGCGACCAGCACCACCGCGAGGGCGGCGGGCAGCAGCACGACGGCCAGGGCCCTGCTGCGCACGCGCAGCACGGCCAGAGCGCGGGAACGCGCGGACGGCGTGCCTGCTTCCATGATCGAACCGGTTCCGGACACGGCCGGACCTCACCCCCTCTGCCCTGCGGCGACGTTGCTCACTCCCCCACTGTGACACCCGCCACCGACATCGCAATGCCGGTGGGCCAAGTGCCGGAATGCTTGGCATCGCACCCTAGTTGGGGCACGCGCGGGCGTCAGGCAGACGGAGGGACGATCACCCGATGGAATGGCTTTGGGTAAAGGTGGATGCGTTCGAACGCGGCCGGATGCAGTCGCACGCGGAC
>NZ_JBSGXU010000335.1:0-4828 GCF_053610205.1 Streptomyces sp. NPDC054932
GCCGAACGTGGCGAGGGGTCGGAGCCTGCGGCGGTATTGGTTCGGCGCCCTGCGGGGATCGCCCCGGCACACACCCGACCCCGTCCCAACCGGCGGGTGGCGTGTCCGGGCTACGCCACGAACGTGCGCGGCGGCTCCGCCCCGCTGCCGCCCGCACCCGTGCCGATCAGCCGGGCCGCCGCCGCCAGCCGGGCGGCGGCCTCGTCGGCCACCGGCCCGCCCACGGTGAACGGCAGCCGGACGTAGCCCTCGAAGGCCCCGTCCACGCCGAACCGCGGCCCCGAGGGGACCCGTACGCCGACCCGCTCCCCCACCTCGGCCAGCCGGGAGCCGGAGAGCCCTCCCGCACGGGCCCACAGGGTCAGGCCGCCCCGCGGGACCTCGAACTCCCAGTCCGGCAGTTCCCGGCGGACCGCCGCGACCAGCGCGTCGCGGTTGTCGCGGGCCTGCTCCCGGCGGATCCCCACGGCCTCCTGCCAGCCCCCGGTCCGCATCAGCCAGTTCACGGCGAGCTGTTCCAGCACCGGCGTGCCCAGGTCGGCGTAGGCGCGGGCGGCGACCAGGCTGCGGATCACGTCGGGAGCGGCGCGGACCCAGCCGATCCGCATGCCCGCCCAGAAGGCCTTGCTGGCGGAGCCGACGGTGATGACCGTGCTGCCGGCCGGGTCGAAGGAGCACACCGGGCGGGGCATCTCCAGGTCCGGGTCCAGCTGGAGCTCCACCATCGTCTCGTCGGCCACCAGCACGGTGCCGGCCGACCGGGCCGCCTCCACCATGGCGCGGCGCTGGTCCTCGGTCGCCAGCGCCCCGGTCGGGTTGTGGAAGTCGGCGACCACGTAGGCCAGGCGCGGGGCCGAGTCGCGCAGCACCTGGCGCCACACGTCCATGTCCCAGCCGCTGAGGCCGTCGGCCATGGCGACGGGGACGAGGCGGACCCCGGCGGCGCGCATCAGCTGGAGGATGTTGGCGTAGGAGGGGGACTCGACGGCGATCCGCTCCCCGCGCCCGGCGAAAAGACTGCAGATGGCGTCGATGGCGCCCATCGCGCCGGTGGTGACCATGATCTGCTCGGGCATGGTCGGGATGCCCTGCTCGCTGTAGCGGTCGGCGAGCATCCGGCGCAGCGCGGGCAGGCCCGCCGGGTAGTCCCCGTGGGTGTGCGCGTACGGCGGCAGCTCCTCCAGGGCGCCCTGGACGGCCTTGGTGAGCCAGGGCTCGGGGGCCGGGAGCGCGGCGCAGCCGAGGTCGATCATCGAGCCGAGGGACTCGGGCGGCAGCGGCTCCAGGCCGCGGGCGGGCAGCGGGTTCCCGGCCGGGACGGAGGTCCAGCTGCCGGCGCCGCGGCGGGACTCCAGGAACCCCTCGCCGCGCAGGGCCTCGTACGCGGCGGCAACGGTGGTGCGGCTGAGCGAGAGGGCGACGGCCAGTTCCCGCTCGGCGGGCAGCCGGGCGGCGACCGGGACGCGGCCCTCGAGGACGAGGAGGCGGATGCCGTCGGCGAGGGTCCGGTAGGCGGGGGGCTTGCGCGCCCCGGGGATCCCGGGCCTCTCCTGCTGGGAGGTGATGAGGCGGGCGAGCTGTGCGGCACCGACCGCTGAGGTCCATTCGGCCATGCTGTCCGGTCCACCTTCGTCGAATTGGCCCCGCCCGGCCCCGGGCGCGGCCGGTATTGGATTGCTTCCGCCCCCACAGCCTGTCACGCCGGGGTCCACCGGGACCAGGGGCGGGGGCACACGGCCGCCCGGCGGCGGGGGCTGCGCGGCCGGGGCGACGCGCCGTTCACCACGCAGCCATCGGGCCACACCCTCCCCGCGCGCCACAGGGGGCATACTGCCGCCGTGACGCACGTACGCCTTCGCCATCCGTATCTGGACCACCCGGCTCCGATTCCCTTCGCCCACCGGGGCGGTGCCGCGGACGGGCTGGAGAACACCGCCGCCGCCTTCCGCCGGGCCGCCGAAGCGGGCTACCGGTACTTCGAGACCGATGTGCACGCCACGGCCGACGGGAAACTCGTCGCCTTCCACGACTCCACACTGGACCGGGTCACCGACGGCCGCGGCCGGATCGCCGAGCTGCACTGGAAGCAGGTCCGCGAGGCCCGGGTGGCGGGCACCGAGCCGCTGCCGCTCTTCGAGGAACTGCTGGAGGAGTTCCCGGACGCCCGCTGGAACATCGACATCAAGGCCGAGTCGGCGCTGCACCCGCTCGTCAACCTGATCGCGCGGGCCGGGATCTGGGACAGGGTCTGCGTGGGGTCCTTCTCGGAGAGCCGGGTGGCCCGCGCCCAGAAGATCGCCGGCCCCCGGCTGGCGACCTCCTACGGCGTGCGCGGGGTGGTCGGCCTGCGGCTGCGCTCGTACGCGATTCCCGCGGCGCTGCGCGTGGGCGCGGTGGCGGCGCAGGTTCCGGAGACCCAGGCCGGCATCCGCGTGGTCGACCGCCGGTTCGTACGCACCGCGCACGAGCGGGGACTCCAGGTGCACGTCTGGACCGTGAACGAACCGGAACGTATGGAGGCTCTCCTCGACCTGGGTGTCGATGGCATCATGACCGACCGGATCGACATCTTGCGCACGGTGCTGGACCGGCGCGGGGCCTGGGCCTGACTCGCCCTTCACCCCTCGCGCGGACCGGGCGCCCGCTGCGGCAAGGGACCAGCGAGGGGGACACCGCATGAGTGCGGAAGACAGCAGCAGGACCGAGGAAGCGGAACCCGGGGCGGAGGACGGGAGAGCAGCGGACGCTGCGACGGCCGCCAGGACGGCCGCGACCGCGGAGCGCAAGCGCGAGCAGCGGGGCTGGTACTTCTACGACTTCGCCGTCTCGGTGTACTCGGCGAGCGTGCTGACCGTGTTCCTCGGGCCCTACCTGACCGCGGTGGCCAAGGCCGCCGCGGACGCGGAGGGATTCGTGCACCCGCTGGGCATCCCGGTGCGGGCCGGATCCTTCTTCGCCTATTCGGTCTCGGCGTCGGTGATCCTGGCCGTCCTGCTGATGCCGCTGGTGGGAGCCGTCGCCGACCGGACCGGGCGCAAGAAGCCAATGCTGGCGGCGGCCGCCTACACGGGCGCCGCGGCGACGGCCGCGATGTTCTTCCTGGGCGGTGAGCGCTACCTCCTGGGCGGCCTGCTGCTGGTCGTCGCGAACGCCTCGCTGTCCGTCTCGATGGTGCTCTACAACGCCTATCTGCCGCAGATCTCCACCCCCGACGAGCGCGACACGGTCTCCTCGCGGGGCTGGGCCTTCGGCTACACCGCAGGCTCGCTGATGCTGGTGGTGAACCTGGTCCTCTTCCAGGGCCACGACGCCTTCGGCCTCACGGAGGGCGAGGCGGTACGGATCTGCCTGGCTTCGGCGGGCCTGTGGTGGGGAGCCTTCGCGCTGATCCCGCTGCGCAGACTGCGGGACCGTGCCGTGGTCCGCGAGCCGGGGGCGGCACCGGCCGTCAGCGGCTGGAAGCAGCTCGTCGCCACCCTGAAGGACATGCGGCGCTACCCGCTGACCCTGTCGTTCCTGCTGGCGTACCTGATCTACAACGACGGCGTGCAGACGGTGATCTCCCAGGCCTCCATCTACGGCTCGGAGGAGCTCCAGCTGGAGCAGTCCACGCTGATCGGCGCGGTGCTGCTGGTCCAGATCCTGGCGGTGGTGGGCGCCCTGGGCATGGGCCGCCTCGCCCGCATCTACGGAGCCAAGCGGACGATCCTGGGCTCGCTGGCGGCATGGGCGGTGACGCTGGCGGCCGGCTACTTCCTGCCGGCCCGGACCCCGGTGTGGTTCTTCGCGCTCGCCGCGATGATCGGGCTGGTGCTGGGAGGCAGCCAGGCGCTGTCGCGTTCGCTGTTCTCGCACCTGGTGCCGGCGGGCAAGGAGGCCGAGTACTTCTCGGCGTACGAGATGAGCGACCGCGGCCTCAGCTGGGTGGGTCCGCTCGTCTTCGGCCTGACCTACCAGCTCACGGGAAGCTACCGGGACGCGATCATCTCGCTGGTGGTCTTCTTCGCACTGGGATTCGTGCTCCTGGCGCGAGTGCCGGTGCGGCGCGCGGTGGAGGCGGCAGGCAATCCTGTACCGGAGCGGATCTGAGAGTGGGTCCGCGAGTGCGCCCCGCCCGGACCTACGAACGAATTCCGAACGAATTTAGACGTTCAAGCAAAGGGCCGGTAGTGTACGCCTTTGGCCTGCCAGGCGGACCGTTACTGCGCGCTCGAGAAGCATGGACGTTGGGTGACATCTGCTGCCAGATGTGACAAAACGGGCACTGGTGGGTACAACAAGGGGCGGCACGACGGGCGACGCACGACCCGGAGCGGGAATCTATACCGCCGACCGGACGTTGACCGGATGACGACGACAGCGACACCTGTCCTGTGGGCGACAAGCCCGGGAGGCACGATTCATGAGTGAGCGAGCTCTCCGCGGTACGCGCCTCGTGGTTACCAGCTACGAGACGGACCGCGGCATCGATCTGGCCCCGCGCCAGGCGGTGGAGTACGCATGCCAGAACGGACATCGATTTGAGATGCCGTTCTCGGTTGAGGCAGAAATTCCGCCGGAGTGGGAGTGCAAGGCGTGCGGCGCCATGGCACTCCTGGTGGACGGGGATGGGCCCGAAGAGAAGAAGGGCAAGCCTGCGCGAACGCACTGGGACATGCTCATGGAGCGACGCACCCGCGAGGAGCTGGAGGAAGTGCTGGCCGAAAGGCTCGCAGTCCTGCGTTCCGGCGCCATGAACATTGCCGTGCATCCGCGGGACAGCCGCAAGTCCGCCTGACAGCCGGACGGATACACACAAGCCGAGGGGCCCCGCCACACAGTGTGTGGC
>NZ_JBSGXU010000336.1:0-4689 GCF_053610205.1 Streptomyces sp. NPDC054932
CCTCATATACCACCCACCCCCCCAAACCCACACCCTGTGTGGTCTGGGGGGCTGGTTTTTGTTAAAACGCCCCCGGCCCCGCGGCCCGGGGGCCCGGGTCGTCCCCTGCGGACGACCGGGGCCACGCGCGTTCCCCGGGCGGGGTACGGCCGGCCGCCGGTGGCGGGCAACACGGCGCATCCGGTGCGTCACGCCGCGGGGTCAGTCACGTGGCGACGGAGGCTCCGAAGGGGAACTGTGCACGCCCGCACGGTACTTGGGGATCCGGAGGGTGACCTTCATGCCGGCCCCGACGCCCGTCTCCATCACCGGACCGTATTCGTCCCCGTAGACCTGCCGGATCCGCTCGTCGACATTGGTCAGCCCGATGCCGGAGGACCCGCCGCGCTCCCCGGCCAGGATCCGGCGCAGCAGGGCCGGATCCATCCCGACCCCGTTGTCCTCCACCGTGATCACCGCCTCCGCGCCCGCGTCCTGCGCCGTGATCGCGATCCGGCACTCCTGCGTGGAGTCCTCCAGCCCGTGCTTGACGGCGTTCTCCACCAGCGGCTGCAGGCACAGGAAGGGCAGCGCCACCGGCAGCACCTCCGGCGCCACCTGCAGGGTCACCTTCAGCCGGTCACCGAACCGGGCACCGGCCAGGGCCAGATACTGCTGGATGGAGCGCAACTCGTCGGCGAGCGTGGTGAAATCACCGTGCCGCCGGAAGGAGTACCGGGTGAAGTCCGCGAACTCCAGCAGCAGCTCCCGGGCCCGCTCCGGGTCGGTACGGACGAACGAGGCGATCGCAGCCAGGGAGTTGAAGATGAAGTGCGGGGAGATCTGCGCCCGCAGCGCCTTGATCTCCGCCTCCATCAGCCGGGTGCGCGACCGGTCCAGCTCGGACAGCTCCAGCTGCACGGACACCCACCGCGCGACCTCCGTCGCCGCCCGCACCAGCACCGCCGACTCCCGGGACCCGTATGCCACCAGCGCGCCCAGCACCCCGTCCTCGCCGGTGAGCGGGGCCACCACCGCCCACTTCAGCGGACAGTCAGGCCGCTGGCACTCGGTCCGTACGCTCTGGCTGCGCCCCGACGCCAGCATCACCGCGACCCGGGCCATCGCCCGGCGCTGATGGTGGTCGGCGCCCGGGCCGTCCCAGGCCAGCACCGACTCCCGGTCGGTGAGGCACAGCGCCTCCGTGCCCAGCAGCGACCGCAGCCGCCGGGCCGCCTTGCGGGCGGCGTCCTCGGTCAGCCCGGCCCGCAGCGGGGGAGCGGCCAGCGAAGCCGTGTGCAGGGTGTGGAAGGTGGCCCGCTCCACCGGGGTCCCCAGGTCCATGCCGGCCGCCCGCTCCCCGTGGCGGGCGTGCCACCGGCCCGCCACCCAGCCCGCGCCCACCAGCAGGACCCCGCCCGCCCCCGCCAGCACCGCCAGTACGGCGGGTGCCGCCCCGCTCACCGCGGACCCCCGGCCTGCCCGCCGGCCACGGCCTCCGGCAGGTGCAGCCGGGCCAGGGTGGCCGCCGTCCCGGCCGGGATCCGCGACCGCGTGGCCAGCGACACCGCCACCATCGTCAGGAACCCGAGCGGCACCGACCACGCCGCCGGCCAGGCCAGCAGCGTGTGCGTCCATCCCGGCGGCGCCAGATCGGCCCGCGTCGCCAGCACCGCGCCCAGCGCCGCCCCGCCGCCCGCGACGAGCCCGGCCACCGCACCCGGCGGGGTCAGCCCGCGCCACCAGATGCCCAGCACCAGCAGCGGACAGAACGAGGACGCCGACACGGCGAAGGCCAGGCCCACCGCGTCCGCCACCGGGACCTGCGCGGCCACCACGCTCCCGGCCAGCGGCACCAGGATCGCCACGACCGCCGCCGAGCGGAAACTGCGCACCCCCCGCGCCGGCAGCACGTCCTGGTGCAGCACCCCCGCCACCGCCATGGTCAGCCCCGAAGCCGTCGACAGGAACGCCGCGAAGGCGCCCCCGGCCAGCAGGGCGCCCAGCAGCTCGCCGAGCAGCCCGCCGAGCATCCGCTCGGGCAGCACCAGCACCGCCGCGTCCGCGTCCCCGGTGAGGGCGAGCTCGGGGGCGTAGATCCGGCCCAGCACCCCGTACACCGGCGGGAGCAGGTAGAAGGCACCGACCAGCGCGAGCACCACCAGCGTGGTGCGCCGGGCGGTCCGCCCGTCGGGGCTGGTGTAGAAGCGCACCGCGACGTGCGGCAGGCCCATCGTGCCGAGGAAGGTCGCCAGGATCAGCCCGTAGGTGGCGTACAGCCGGTACTCGCCCATCCCGCCGGACATCGGCACCGACCAGGTGGACACCTCGGGCCGCGCCTGCACCCGGGTGTCCGGGACGGGCGTGTCCGGGGCGAACTCCAGCCGCGCGTGGGCCCGTACGGAGTGCTCCCCGGCGGCCAGGGTGACCGGCGCCGACACGTGACCGCGCCCGTCCACCTGCCCGGTCACCGTCACCGTCAGCGGACGCGCCACGGACAGCCGCACGTCCTCCGCGATCGTCACCGAGGTGTGCTCCCGGAAGACGGCCGGCGCGTCGAAGCCGGCCCGCGGCGCGCCGTCCCCCGCCCAGGCCGCCAGCAGGAAGAAGGCGGGCACCAGCAGCGCCGTGAGCTTCAGCCAGTACTGGAAGGCCTGGACGAAGGTCACCGAACGCATCCCGCCGGCTGCCACCGCCACCATCACCACGAATGCGACGACCAGCCCGCCGACCCAGTGCGGGGCCCCCGTCAGGATCTCCAGCGTCAGCCCGGCCCCCTGCAGCTGCGGCATCAGGTACAGCCAGCCCACCCCGACCACGAACAGCACCGCGATCCGGCGCACGACCAGCGACTCCAGCCGCGCCTCGGCGAAGTCGGGCAGGGTGTACGCGCCGGAGCGGCGCAGCGGAGCGGCCACGAGGACGAGCAGCACCACGTACCCGGCGGTGTAGCCCACCGGGTACCAGAGCATCTCGGGGCCCTGCAGCAGCACCAGTCCCGCCACCCCGAGGAAGGACGCGGCGGACAGGTACTCCCCGCTGATGGCCGCCGCGTTCAGGCGCGGGCCCACCGTGCGCGAGGCGACGTAGAAGTCGGAGGTGGTCCGGGACATCCGCAGGCCCAGCGCGCCGACCAGGAGCGTCACCAGGACGACGACGGCGACCGCGGTCAGCGCGTACGTCTGGTTCACCGGTCGGTCCTTCGGCTGGGGGAGGGTGTCCGGAGTCTACGCACGCCCCCTGACCGGGCGACAGGCCCGATTCGGACCCACCGCACCCGTCGGATCCCCCGGGCCACGGGGCCTGACGGCCGGGTCGGACGGCCCGGTCAGACGGCCGGGTCGCGGTGTTCCGTACAGTCCCGCAGGGCGATCTCCAGCTCCACGTACGACTCCTCCGCGCGCCGGAACGCCAGCGTCAGGGCAGCCTCCGCCCGGGGCGGCACCTGCTCGCGGACCCCCTCTCGGGCCTCGTACAGGACGTCGGCCCAGCGGGCGGCCGCACTGCGCAGCCGGGCCAGCAGCACCTCGGCCTCGGCGGGCCCCGCGGGCCGGGCCCGGGGCAGCCCGCTCAGGGCGTCGACCAGCGCCTGGATCTCGGACATCTCGCTCCTCCCGCGCCGGAAGATCCACGATACGCAGGGGCGACGCCCGGGAGGGCCGGCCGGAGCGGCGGTGCGACCGGCGGTCCGGCGGATCGCCGTACGTCCCTCCCGGCGCGACGAACGGCGCCCCCGAGCGCCGGACGGTCGCGGGCGAACGGCCCGGCGGGCCTGTGCGGACACGCCCCGGGGCCGGTCGTCGGCCGGTTTCAGCCGGTCGCCTGGCGCATGAGGAGATCCCGCAGCTCCCGTGCGTGCCTGCGGCTCACCTGGAGTTCCGCCGACCCCACCCGGACGCTCGTGGTCCCGGCCTCCAGCCGCAGCTCGTCGATCCGGGACAGCGCCACCAGATGGCGGCGGTGGATCCGGACGAACCCGCGCGCCGCCCAGCGCTCCTCCAGCGTGGACACCGGGATCCGGACCAGGTGGCTGCCCTCGTCGGTGTGCAGGCGGGCGTAGTCGCCCTGCGCCTCGACGTAGGAGATGTCCGCGATCGCCACGAAGCGGGTGACCCCGCCCAGTTCGACCGCGATCTGGTCCGGGGCGCGGTCGGCGGCGGGGACCTCGGCGGCGGGTCGGCGCGGCTCCACCGCCCCCGGGGCGCCGGACGTGCCCACCGCCGCCTCCTCGGCCCGGCCCAGCTGCTCGCAGGCCCGCCGGACGGCCTCGGCCAGCCGCTCCGGGCGCACGGGCTTGAGTACGTAGTCCACGGCCTTCAGATCGAAGGCCTGTACGGCGAAGCCCTCGTGGGCCGTGACGAACACGATCAGCGGCGGCCGCGCGAACCCGGCCAGCAGCCGGGCGATGTCCAGCCCGGTCAGCCCGGCCATGTGGATGTCCAGGAAGACCACGTCGATGCCGTCGGCCCCCTCGGGGCCGGACTCCAGCGCCCGGGTGACCCGGCGCAGGGCCTCGGTGGCGTCCGAGGCACCCTCCGCGCTGCGCACCCGGGGGTCCGAGCGCAGCAGGTAGAGGAGTTCCTCCAGGAGCGGCTTCTCGTCGTCGACGGCCAGTACGCGCAGCATGCGGCCGAGTCTAGAGAGGACTTCGGCAGGGCGGAACGCACAGAGAGGCGCGGCCCCCGCCCAGGGGGGTGTTTGGGCGTGGTC
>NZ_JBSGXU010000337.1:0-4655 GCF_053610205.1 Streptomyces sp. NPDC054932
GCCCGGAACCGGCGAGACTTTCCTGCGTGAGCAACACCGCCGGGGACGGGCCGACCGGACCTCTGCTGACCGCCCGTCGCCCGGATCGAGGGCTTGCGGCATTCGTACCAGTGCGTGGGTGGGGAGCGTCGTGACGGAGACAGGGGCCACGGGTTACGACTGTCTGTCGTGCCGTCCGGTTGCGGAGAGCGAGTTGCGGACGTTCCTGCTGGACTGCTTCGGGATCGCCGAGCGCCGGTTGTTCGTGGGCCACGAGGACCGGGTCGCCGAGGATTTGCGCGACGTCCCGCAGGACGTGGTGTACTCCGCGTTCTGCACGTACCGGCAGGTCCTCGGCCACTTCACGATGGGCGTGGACGTCGGCATCGAGGGCCGGCTGGCCGACCGGGTCGGTCGCCGGGAGTTCGCCGAACGCTTCGCCGCCCACTTCGATACGTACGTGCTGTACGGCGACACCGAACCACCGGGACTGTGGACGGTGATCCTGGCGGACGGCACACGCCTGCGCGCAGCGATGGACGAGGAAGACGGCCGGTACGTGCTCCACGCGGCCACGGCGCCCGTGCCGGGGCTGCCCGAGCTCCGGGTGGACGAGGGTCTGTGGCAACTCCGGTGAGCTCGCGCCGACCGGCTCGCACCGGCTCCGCCGGCCGCCGACGGACGGTCCGCCCGGCGTGGCCGGAACTCGTCCGGCGTGGGTGAACAGGGGCCTACGTGCTGGTAACTTGCGGGTGTTGATCAAGGTCGGAGCCGTGGCCGACCACGCTCCCGGCCGGAGCCACCCCCCCCAATCAAGGAACCACATTGGCACGCACCGTCCGTACGACGGCCCTCGTCTCCACCTCGGCCCTCGCACTCGGCTTCTCCCTCCTCGGCGCCACCGCCCCCGCGTTCGCCGCGGACGCGCCCACTCCGCACCTCGACTCGGTCGAGCAGACCCTGCGTCAGGTCTCGCCGGGCCTGGAGGGCTCGGTCTGGGAACGCACCTCCGGCAACCGGTTCGGCTCCTCCACGCCCGGCGGCGCCGACTGGTTGCTCCAGACCCCCGGTTGCTGGGGCGACGCAGCCTGCACCGACCGGCCCGGGTCGCGCCGTCTCCTGGAGAAGATGCGCCAGGACATCGCCGGCGCCCGGCAAACGGTGGACATATCGACGCTGGCACCCTTCCCCAACGGCGGCTACCAGGAGGCGATCGTCGCGGGCCTCAGGGAATCCGCCCAGAAGGGCAACCGGCTGAAGGTGCGCATCATGGTGGGCGCCGCACCCATCTACCACTCCACGGTGATCCCGTCGTCCTACCGGGACGAACTGATCGCGAAGCTGGGCCCGGCCGCCGCGGGCAACATCACCCTCAACGTGGCCTCGATGACCACCTCGAAGACCGCGTTCTCCTGGAACCACTCCAAGCTGGTCGTGGTGGACGGCAGTTCGGTGATCACCGGCGGCATCAACAGCTGGAAGGACGACTACCTCGAGACCACCCACCCGGTGAGCGACGTCGACCTCGCGCTGTCCGGGCCCGCCGCAGGCTCCGCGGGCCGCTACCTGGACACCCTGTGGGACTGGACCTGCCGCAACAAGAGCAACTGGAGCTCGGTCTGGTTCGCGGCCTCGCCCGGCGCGGACTGCATGCCCTCCCTGCCCCGGCCCGCCTCCCCGGAGGGCGGGGGGAACGTGCCCGCGCTCGCCGTCGGCGGCCTCGGCGTGGGCATCCGCCAGAGCGACCCCACCTCCTCCTTCCGACCGGTCCTGCCCACGGCAGGCGACACCAAGTGCGGGGTCGGGGTGTACGACAGGACCAACGCCGACCGGGACTACGACACCGTGAACCCGGAGGAGAGCGCCCTGCGCGCCCTGGTCTCCAGCGCGACCTCGCACATCGAGATCTCCCAGCAGGACGTCCACGCCACCTGCCCGCCGCTGCCCCGCTACGACGTACGCCTCTACGACGCCCTGGCCGCGAAGCTCGCCTCCGGCGTGAAGGTCCGCATCGTCGTGAGCGACCCGGCGAACCGCGGCACGATCGGCAGCGGCGGCTACTCGCAGATCAAGTCGCTGTCCGAAGTCGGCGACGCGCTGCGCGGCCGGCTGACTGCCCTGACCGGTGACGGCGGGCGGGCGCGGACGGCCCTGTGCGAGAACCTCCAGCTGGCCACGTTCCGCGCTTCCGACCAGCCGACCTGGGCGGACGGCAAGCCGTACGCCCAGCACCACAAGCTCGTCTCGGTCGACGGATCGGCCTTCTACATCGGCTCCAAGAACCTGTACCCGTCCTGGCTGCAGGACTTCGGGTACGTCGTCGAGAGCCCGGCCGCGGCCGGCCAGCTGAAGAGCGACCTGCTGGACCCGCAGTGGCGGTACTCGCAGGCCACCGCGACGTACGACTACACCCGCGGGCTCTGCCAGGGCTGACGACCCCGGCGCGCCCCGGGTCGGGTCGTTGGGCCCGGTGCCGGGCGGCAGGTCCTCGGTGGGGGTCGGAAGTCCGGCGCCCACCCTGCCGTCCGGGACCCGGGCGAACCTCTGTGACTCCTCAAGTCCCTTGCTGTGCGCGGAAAGAGCCCGCCAGGATGATCGACATGACGGGTTTCCTGGGACAGAACACCAAGCACAACTTCGTACTGCTCATCCGGGACGCGGACACGATCGCGGCGGCACTGCGCGAGGCGCTGGCCGGCGCAGCGCCCGACGAGCGGCAGGGCCTGGAACGCGCCGTCGCACTCGCCGAGGCCGCTGCCGCCGCCACCGAGACCCAGCTGCGTGCCCGCTGGGTCCGCTCCCGGCTGGCCGCCGCCGGTTTCGCGGGCGACATCGACTCCGTGGCCGCGGTGAAGGCCCTGCGTCAGGTGGAGCCGACGCTGAGCCTGCTGGCGGCAGTGCAACTGCAGAAGGACGCAGTGGCACATCCCGAGTGACCTGCGAAGTCGACGTTCTCCTCCGGGGCCGTGGCACCGAACACGGTGATCCTGACGCGTGTTCGGACCGTGTTCGGACCGTGTTGGGTACGGCCTGCTGCGCCGTGACCGTGGCGTTGGTGGATGGTGGCCGGAGGACGCGCTCCGGGTCAACGTGCGGGCGTGGCCTGTGGGGTGAGGGTGATGGCGTCGGAGGGTGGCGAATCAGGCCAAACATCACTCAACGTGTTTATCGAGCTCCATATTGGAAACGCTGAGTAGCTACAAGGTGTTAAGGGCCAAGGCGAAAGGCGGGAACCATGTCCGTGAGTATCGGAATCATCCTCATCGTGGTGACGGCGGTCATCGCTGCGATCGCGCTTGCCCCGGCGGTGGCACCCACGGAATCCGATGGGGATGCACGCAGGACCGGCCGGAGCCGACGTCCTTCCCGCCGGCTGCGCAGCATCCCACCGCAGCAGACCGGGGACCGCAGGCGAAGCTTCGGCTGACGGGGCGGAACTGGATGACGAAGCAGGGGCAGGGGGTGGAGCCCGCAGCTGTCGCGGGCTCCACCCCCTGCCCGGGATTACGTCATCGCGCCGAGGAGCGGCGGCGCAAGTGGGCGACGAATGACGGAACTTGGGGTGTGGTCGGAGGAGGTGGGGCAGGGCGGCAGGTCCGCGGCTCAGGGCGCTGCCGGAGCAGCAGAAGGACCGCCGCGACCATCGGAGTGCAGGTCAGCAGTATGAAGGTCATGACGTTGCCACCGCCGTCAGCGAGACGGTCCGGGCCGGCTGCCGTGTCACAGCGGCAGCCGCGCGCAGGAGGCGTTTCACGGCTCGGGAGCGGTTCGCGAGCCTGAGGCTGCGGCCGTGCCGCGGCCACCACTCGAGGATGGACAGGAAACCGGAGTCGGCGAAGGTGACGAGGGAGGTGTCCAGCACGAGACCGGTGTAGCCGTTGTCGGCCGCCGAGGCCAGGAGCGTTCGCAGCGGGGCGGCGGTGAAGCGGTCGATCTCCCCGCCGAGGCGGACGATCAGAGTGGCGCCGAGGGTGGTGCAGGAGCGGACGACTATGCCGACGGGCGCAGTGTCAGCGCCCGAGTCGTGCACGGTGGGAGGGGCCAGGGGCGCGAGAGTGGCGGGCAGTATCGGGGCGGTGCTTGAGCTACTCACATCCCCATCAACGCTTCCCACCCCGTCCCGGGAAACGAGCCACGCGGCCTTTTCACCCTATGCGACCAGCGCCGATCCCCGGCAGGCGGAACGATCCCCATCCGAATGAGGTGTCAGGCGCCCGCCGTGCGGCCGGATGCCGCCGACAGGCCCGTACCCGCTGCGCCGCCAAACGGATGCCCGTACGGCGGACTTGCGGGCGGGCGCGAGGCCGTCGCAGTGCCGACGGGATACGGATGGTGAGCCGAACCGATACCAGGCCGCCTCCAGGGAGACTTCGATGAGCTGCATCAACCGGCGTGACCTCGCTCTGCTGGCCCTCCGGGCCGGAACCGGAGCGGTGCTCATGGCCCACGGCACACAGAAGCTGTTCGGGTGGTTCGGTGGCGGCGGACTCGACGGGACCGCAGCCGCCATGGAGCACATGGGCTTCACGCCCGGTCGGCACAGCGCCCTCGCCGCAGGGCTCGGGGAGACCGCGGGCGGAGCGCTGCTCGTGCTGGGCCTGGCGACCCCGGCCGCCGGTGCCGCGGCCGCAGGGGCCATGGCCGGTGCCGTGGCCGTCCATGCCCCCGCCGGGTTC
>NZ_JBSGXU010000338.1:0-4623 GCF_053610205.1 Streptomyces sp. NPDC054932
ACCAAGTCCTCCATCATCGGCGCCCGCCGCGCCATGGAGGCCCTGGGCGTCACCGTCCCGCTGATCTGCTCGGTCACCGTCGAGACCACCGGCACCATGCTCCTCGGCTCCGAGATCGGCGCCGCGCTGACGGCGCTGGAGCCGCTGGGCATCGACATGATCGGTCTGAACTGCGCCACCGGTCCCGCCGAGATGAGCGAGCACCTGCGCCACCTCGCGCGCAACGCCCGCATCCCGATCTCCTGCATGCCCAACGCCGGCCTGCCCCTCCTGACCAAGGACGGCGCGCACTACCCGCTGTCGGCCGCCGAGCTGGCCGACGCCCAGGAGACCTTCGTCCGCGACTACGGACTCTCGCTCGTCGGCGGCTGCTGCGGCACCACCCCCGAGCACCTGCGCCAGGTCGTCGAGCGGGTCCGCGGACTGACCCCGGGCGTGCGCGACCCGCAACCCGAGCCGGGCGCCGCCTCCCTCTACCAGACGGTGCCGTTCCGGCAGGACACCTCGTACATGGCGATCGGTGAGCGGACGAACGCGAACGGGTCGAAGAAGTTCCGTGAGGCGATGCTGGAGGCCCGCTGGGACGACTGTGTGGAGATGGCCCGCGACCAGATCCGCGAGGGCGCGCACATGCTCGACCTGTGCGTCGACTACGTCGGCCGGGACGGTGTCGCCGACATGGCCGAGCTGGCGGGCCGCTTCGCGACCGCCTCCACCCTGCCGATCGTCCTGGACTCCACCGAAGTCCCCGTCATCCGGGCGGGCTTGGAGAAGCTCGGAGGCCGCGCGGTCATCAACTCGGTGAACTACGAGGACGGCGACGGACCGGAGTCCCGCTTCGCCCTGGTCACCCGCCTCGCGCAGGAACACGGCGCCGCGCTCATCGCGCTGACCATCGACGAGGAGGGCCAGGCCCGCACCGTCGAGCACAAGGTCGCCATCGCCGAACGCCTCATCGACGACCTGACGGGGAACTGGGGGATCCGGGAGTCGGACATCCTCATCGACACCCTGACCTTCACCATCTGCACCGGCCAGGAGGAGTCCCGGGGCGACGGCATCGCCACCATCGAGGCGATCCGCGAACTCAAACGCCGCCACCCCGACGTCCAGACCACCCTCGGCCTCTCCAACATCTCCTTCGGCCTGAACCCGGCCGCCCGTGTGCTGCTGAACTCCGTCTTCCTCGACGAGTGCGTCAAGGCCGGTCTGGACTCCGCGATCGTCCACGCGAGCAAGATCCTGCCGATCGCCCGGTTCGACGAGGAGCAGGTCACCACCGCTCTGGACCTGATCTACGACCGGCGCGAGGGCGACTACGACCCGCTGCAGAAGCTGATGGCCCTCTTCGAGGGTGTCAACACCAAGTCGCTGAAGGCCGGCCGGGCCGAGGAGCTCCTCGCGCTGCCGCTGGACGAGCGCCTGCAGCGGCGCATCATCGACGGCGAGAAGAACGGCCTGGAGACCGACCTCGACGAGGCCCTGCAGACCCGCCCCGCCCTGGACATCGTCAACGACACCCTGCTGGAGGGCATGAAGGTCGTCGGCGAGCTCTTCGGCTCCGGCCAGATGCAGCTCCCCTTCGTCCTGCAGTCCGCGGAGGTCATGAAGACCGCCGTGGCCTTCCTCGAGCCGCACATGGAGAAGACCGACGACGAGGGCAAGGGCACCATCGTCCTGGCGACCGTCCGCGGTGACGTCCACGACATCGGCAAGAACCTCGTCGACATCATCCTGACCAACAACGGCTACAACGTCGTCAACATCGGCATCAAGCAGCCGGTCTCCGCGATCCTGGAGGCCGCCCAGGAGCACAAGGCCGACGTCATCGGCATGTCGGGCCTGCTGGTGAAGTCGACCGTGATCATGAAGGAGAACCTGGAGGAGCTCAACCAGCGCAAGCTGGCGGCCGACTACCCGGTCATCCTCGGCGGCGCCGCCCTCACCCGCGCCTACGTCGAACAGGACCTCCACGAGATCTACGAGGGCGAGGTCCGCTACGCCCGCGACGCCTTCGAGGGCCTGCGCCTCATGGACGCCCTCATGGGAGTCAAGCGCGGCGTCCCCGGAGCCGAACTCCCGCCCCTCAAACAGCGCCGCGTCGCCCGGCGCGACACACCGCTGCCGACCCCGGCGGAACCGGCCGACGCAGGCCGCTCCGACGTGGCCACCGACAACCCGGTCCCCACCCCGCCGTTCTGGGGCACCCGCGTGATCAAGGGCATCCCGCTCAAGGACTACGCCTCCTGGCTCGACGAGAAAGCCCTCTTCAAGGGCCAGTGGGGCCTCAAGGACAACGACACCATCGCCACCGACGGCTCCCCCCGGCTGCGCGGCTGGCTCGACAAGCTGCACACCGACGGCCTCCTCGAAGCCGCCGTCGTGCACGGCTACTTCCCCTGCGTCTCCAAGGGCGACGACCTCATCATCCTGGGCGAGAACGGCTCGGAGCGCACCCGCTTCACCTTCCCCCGCCAGCAGCGCGGCCGCCGCCTGTGCCTCGCCGACTTCTTCCGCCCGGAGGAATCCGGCGAGACCGACGTCGTCGGCCTCCAGATCGTCACCGTGGGCAACCGCATCGGCGAGGAGACCGCCCGGCTCTTCGCCGCCGACGCCTACCGCGAATACATGGAACTCCACGGCCTGTCCGTCCAGCTCGCCGAGGCCCTCGCCGAGTACTGGCACGCCCGGGTCCGCTCCGACCTCGGCATCGGCGGCTCCGATCCGCAGTCCATGGACGGCATGTTCCGCACCGAGTACCAGGGCTGCCGCTACTCGCTGGGCTACCCCGCCTGCCCCGATCTGGAGGACCGCGCCAAGATCGCCGACCTCCTGGACCCGGAGCGCATCGGAGTGCACCTCTCCGAGGAGTTCCAGCTCCACCCCGAGCAGTCCACCGACGCCATCGTCATCCACCACCCCGAAGCCAACTACTTCAACGCACGCTGACCCCGCCAGCCGGAAAGGAGTCCGACATGCCGGCTGCCCCGACCGCCACCGCCACCGCCGAACGCCCCCGCACGTCCCGCGCCCCCGCCCCTGCCCCCGCTCCCACCTCCGCTTCCGTTCCCGCGTCCGCGTCCGCCCCGCCCGGCGTCCGTGAACTGCTGGCCCAGGGCCGGCGGACCTTCTCCTTCGAGTTCTTCCCCCCGAAGACGGACGCCGGGGAGCGCACCCTGTGGGCGGCGATCCGCCGCATCGAGGCCCTCGCCCCGTCCTTCGTCTCCGTCACCTACGGCGCCGGCGGCTCCTCCCGGCACCGCACCGTCGAGGTCACCAAGCGCATCGCCGCCGAGACCACCCTGCGCCCGGTCGCGCACCTGACCGCGGTGGGACACTCGGTCGCCGAACTGCGCCACATCATCGGCCAGTACGCCGACGCCGGGATCCGCGACATCCTCGCCCTGCGCGGGGATCCGCCCGGCGACCCGAAGGGGGAGTGGACCCGCCACCCGCACGGCCTGGCCCACGCCCACGAACTGGTCACGCTCATACGCCGACTGGGCGACTTCACCGTGGGCGTGGCGGCGTTCCCCGAGCGCCATCCCCGTTCGCCCTCCTGGACCGAGGACATCCGCCACTTCGCCGCCAAGTGCCAAGCCGGCGCCGACTACGCCATCACCCAGATGTTCTTCCACGCCGAGGACTACCTGCGGCTGCGGGACCGGCTCCTGTCCGTCGGCTGTCTGACCCCGGTCATCCCCGAGATCATGCCGGCGACCGATTTCCGCCAGATCCGGCGCTTCGCCGAGCTCAGCGACGCCCGCTTCCCGGACGGCCTGGCACAGCGGCTGGAAGCGGCGAAGGACGACCCGGCGGACGGGCACCGGATCGGTGTCGAGTACGCGACCGCCATGTCCGAGCGGCTGCTCGCCGAGGGCGCACCCGGCCTGCACTACATCACCCTCAACAAGTCCACCGCGACTCTAGAGATCCATCAGAACCTGAACGTCAGCCACCACCCGGCCACCACCATCACGGAGTAGAACCCATGGACTTCAAGGTCGCAGACCTGTCCCTTGCCGCGTTCGGCCGCAAGGAGATCACCCTGGCCGAGCACGAGATGCCGGGCCTGATGTCGATCCGCCGCGAGTACGCCGAGGCGCAGCCGCTGGCCGGCGCCCGCATCACCGGCTCGCTGCACATGACGATCCAGACCGCCGTCCTCATCGAGACCCTCGTCGCCCTCGGCGCGGAGGTCCGCTGGGTGTCCTGCAACATCTACTCCACCCAGGACCACGCGGCCGCCGCGATAGCCGCCGCCGGCATCCCGGTCTTCGCCTGGAAGGGCGAGACGCTGGAGGAGTACTGGTGGTGCACCGAGCAGGCGCTGACCTGGCCCGGGCACGCGGGCCCGAACATGATCCTCGACGACGGCGGTGACGCCACCCTCCTGGTCCACAAGGGCGTCGAGTACCAGAAGGCGGGCCGGGTCCCGGACCCCTCCACCGCCGACAACGAGGAAATGGCCCTGGTCCTGGCCCTGTTGGCGAAGACCGGCATCGACTGGACGGCTCTGGCCGCCGGCATCCGCGGTGTGACGGAGGAGACCACCACGGGTGTCCACCGTCTGTACGAGATGATGTCCGAGGGCACGCTGCTGTTCCCGGCGATCAACGTGAA
>NZ_JBSGXU010000339.1:0-4597 GCF_053610205.1 Streptomyces sp. NPDC054932
GCAGCGTGACCACACCGAGGCCGAGGCGGGCCGCCGCCGGCTCGCCCTGCTGAGCGAGGCCAGCTCCCGCATCGGCGCAAGCCTCGATCTGGAGCGCACCGCGCAGGAGCTCGCCGACCTCGCCGTCCCGCACCTGGCCGCCGCGGTCACCGTCGACGTACTGGATTCCCTCGCGCGCGGGAACGAGCCGGGCACGGGACTGGCCGGGGGCGTCGCCCTCCGCCGTCTGGGCAAGGCGCCGCTGACCGGCTCCTCCGTGACGCAGGTCCTCGCACCCCTGGGCAGAACGCTCATCTTCCCCTCGGCCGCCCCCTACACGCAGGCCCTGTCGGCGCGCCAGCCGTTCCTGATCACCCACCTCGACGACCGGGCCGTCGCCTCCGCGGCCCGCCACACCGCCAAGCCCGCCCAACTCCTGCAGACGGGCGTGCACTCGTTCATGATGATCCCGCTCATCGCCCGTGACATGGTCCTCGGCGTCGCCACCTTCTACCGCACCGGGCCCGTCGGCCCCTTCGGGTCCGACGACGTCACCCTCGCCAGTGAACTCGCGGCGCGCGCCGCCATCAGCATCGACAACGCACGCCTCTACCACCACGAGCACGAGACCGCGGTCGTCCTGCAGCGGAGCATGCTCCCCCAGCACGTCACTCCGCCGCCCGGCATCGAGATCGCCCACCGCTACCTCCCGGCCAGCGACGTCAACGAGGTCGGCGGTGACTGGTACGACGTCCTCCCCCTCTCCGGAGGAAGGGCCGCCCTGCTCATCGGCGACGTCATGGGCCACGGCATCGCGGCCGCCGCCGTCATGGGGCGCCTGTCCGCGACCGTCCGCGCGCTCGGCCGCCTCGACATGCCTCCGACAGCCCTGCTCCACCAGCTCGAAGCCACCCTCGCCGACCTGTCCGACCCGATGCTCGCGACCTTCCTCTACGTGGTCTGCGACCCGGCCACCGGCCATTGCACGGTCACCCGCGCCGGACACCCGCCCCCGGCCGTGGCCGAGCCCGACGGCACCGTCTACCTCGTCAAGACCCCGCCGGGCGTCCCGCTGGGCGTCGGCGGCATCTCCTTCACCACCACCGACATCGCCGTGCCGCCCGGCAGCGTCCTCATCCTCTACACCGACGGCCTCATCGAGGCACGCAGCCGCGACATCGACGAACGGCTGGGCGAACTCACCGGCCTGCTCGGCACACCACAGCAATCGCTCGACCACCTGTGCGACTCCCTCATCACCCACCTGGTCCCCGCGTCCGCCGACGACGACATCGCCCTCCTCGCGGCCCGCATCGGCACGCCCGCCCATCAACCACCCGCGTGAATCGGGCCATCGGCCCTCCGGCGCTGTCACCGAGCACGCCTGTCCCCGTACAGTCCGTGATGCCGAGACACCTCCGGGCACCGCCCGACAGCCGGACAGGAGAAGAGCCGTGGCCACCGACGCCAATAACAGGCCGCTCGCCCCGCAGCGGCCGAGGACGGGACGACCGCTCCCCGAGGCCGACGCCGACTGCGTGGAGCGGTGGCTCACCCACAAAGGTGCGCTCGTCGACCTGTTGACCGAGGTACGGGAGCGGCTCGGCGGCGTCGCGGCGTTCCGCCTCGGGCCGCGGCCGACCGTACTGGTCACCGCGCCCGAGGCCGTGCAGCACGTACTCGCCCTGTACCCCGACCAGTACGTCAAACGCTCCCACCGCGCCCGTCTGCTCATCGGCGACGGGCTGCTCGCCGCGACGGGCGAGGCCTGGAAGCGGCAACGGAAGCTGCTGCAGTCGCAGTTCACCGGGAAGGGGATGCGCCGCTACGAACAGCGGATCACCGCGGCGGCCCGGACCACGGCCGAGCGGTGGGCCGATCACGCGCGCACCGGGCGGACCTTCGACCTCGGCGAGGAGATGCGCCGCTTCGCCCTGGACACCATCTGGCGGGCCCTCACCGGCCATCCGCTCGACGACGCCACCGCTCACGAACTGACCTCCGTGGCAACGGTGGTGGCCGCGCTGCCGAGCCTGCCGGCCGACCGGGTGGACGCCCGGGATGCCGTCGCCGAGGACCTGGCCAGGATCGACGCGGTCGCCCGGCACGCGGTGGCCTCGGCCCGGGCCGGCTCCCCCGGGCCCGACGGGCCGGGGCTGCTGCAGGTGCTGGTCGACGCCTCCGCCGAGCGCCCCGAGTACACCGACCGGTTGCTGCGCGACGAACTCGTGACCCTGCTGGTCGCCGGCCACGAGACCACGGCGACCACGCTGACCTGGCTCTACCTGCTGCTCGACCGCCACCCCGAGGCCCGCGAGGAGGCACTCGCGGCGGGCGGTGAGGGTTCACCGGAGCGCCGAGACGCCATCCAGGCCCTGGTCAGCGAGACGCTCCGGCTCTACCCGTCCGCCTGGATCCTGCCCCGGCACGCCGCCGAGGCCGATGCCCTGGCGGGCTACACCGTCGAAGCGGGCACGGACCTGCTCGTCTGCCCGTACCTCACGCACCGCGATCCCGAACTGTGGCCGGATCCCGAGCACTTCGACCCCCGGCGCTTCACCGTGCCGGGCGGCCGTCCCACCCGGCCGGGCGCCTACCTGCCCTTCGGGATCGGCCCTCGCGCCTGCCTCGGCCAGCAGTTCGCCCTGCGCGAGTCGGTCGTCCTCCTCGAACACCTGCTGCCCGCCCACGTCCCGGACTTCCGCGCCGTCCCCACCGGGGCGGCGTACAGCATCACCGTACGCCCCGACGGCCCGACCCCCGTCACGCTCGCGGCCTCCGGTACGGGAGGCCCCGCGCTCTGAGGTCCTGGGTCAGTCGTCCCCGAAGGCGCGGCGGGCCAGGTTCTCGCGCACCGCCGCCGGCCGGGCGATCTCGGCGCCGAGGGCGGCGAGCCTGCTTCCCACGGTCCCGGATGCGGGCACGCCGGCGGGGGACCGCTCCTCGGAGGTTTCCGGCTGGGCGTCTCGCCGGGGTTGGTCACCTAAGGGCTGTCCCGTAACTGCTGCTTGCCACAGGGGCTGAGCCTTTCCCCGTGCTGGGTTCCAACGAGCCCGGGGAGGGTGTCAGTGGGCGAGGGCACACTGACTGCATGATTACCTCTTCATCCACCGCCGACGATGCCTCCCACCCCTCTCCTATCTGGGTGGAGTCGATGGGCGGCCCTCTGATCGTCGTCCCCGTCTCCGCCCTGGCTTCCTGGGGCGGGTGCACGGAGGATGGTCTTATGGCGGGAGACGCCACCGCCCCAGACGACTACGACCGGGCCTGTGCGGTGGACGATCTGGCCGGTGTGATCCCCATCGACGAGAACGGTGCGCAGGCACTGGTGCTGGCGGACGAGCCGGCGACCAGCTGCTATCTGCCCCAGCACCGAGCATTCCTGCGGTGGCGCGCCGCCGACTCCGAGGCCGGACTGAGAGCCGCGGCGGACACGGTCCTTGCAGACCCGGCCACGATGTGGGAGGAGTGCGGCACCTGGGCCTCGGACGGTCCGGCGGTGCTCATGGACTCCGCCGAAGCAGGTTCCGACCTGGGCATCGAGTACCCCGATGGCGGGATGCCCGCCGAGGCGCCGGTCTCACTGCCCGCCGGCCGCTGGAGGGTCCGCGCCACGCAGGCCGAGGTGGACGAGGAGAACTGGGTCGGCCTGGTCCAGCTCCTGCCCGCTGAATCCTGAACGGACAGTACTTCGGGCCCGGTGCGGTCAGCCGCGGCGCGCAAGGTTGTGCAGGTGAGCAATGCCGAGCATCGCGTGGTGCACGCCACCGCCCTTGAGGCGGCAGTCACGCAGGATCTTCCAGTTCTTCATCCGGGTAAGAGCATGCTCGACCCGAGCGCGGACCATGCGGTGAGAGGCGTTGTGCTCTTCCTTCCAGGCGGGCAGTTCGCTCTGCCCAGGGTCGCGGCGGTGCGGGATGACAAGTCCGGTACCTCGATAGCCACCGTCGGCGATCACTACGGTGTTCCCGACGGCGGCCTTCGCCCCGGATAGCTCCCATGCCTTGCAGTCATTGCGGTTGCCTGGCAACGGTCGGCCGATCACAACCACCAGTCGGGTGTCGGCGTCGACGACCACCTGTGATTCGTCGAGTAGCGGTAGTTCTTGGACCGCTCCGCCACCGCGTGGTCGCGGGTGGGAACCAGAGTGCCGTCCACGATGAGCACGGCGTCCTTGCGAAACTGCTTACGGGGCCGAACGCGAGAAGAGGTCCGACCTGCCTGACGATGCGGCCTGCTGCGGACCTCGAGACACCGAAGAGCGGAGCGAGCTGGCGCAGCGTGAGGTGAGTACGCCAGTACGCAGCCACCAGAAGCACCCGGTCCTCCAGTGGAATCCCCCACGGCCGGCCCCGCCGAGCGATGTCGGCGCCTCCGCGCCGCAGCTCACGCACCACCCGGTTGAACTGGCGCGGAGCCACACCAGTGAACGGGGCCGTCCAGGACGGCTCGGACGCTGTGATCACGCATGACACGGTCGAGATCATCGCAGGGCAAGATCACTTACGGGACAGCCCTTTGGTCGTCTCTTTCGGATCTTGCCGGGCCCGCGCCGCCCGGCACCGCACCTCGCCGCGTTGTCGGAGCACCGCAGTACGTCCAGTACAACGGCGCTCCT
>NZ_JBSGXU010000340.1:1931-4436 GCF_053610205.1 Streptomyces sp. NPDC054932
CAGTCGTGACTGCGTGCCTTTTGAAGAATGAGCCTGCGAGTTAGCGGTGTGTAGCGAGGTTAACCCGTGTGGGGAAGCCGTAGCGAAAGCGAGTCCGAACAGGGCGATTGAGTTGCACGCTCTAGACCCGAAGCGGAGTGATCTAGCCATGGGCAGGTTGAAGCGGAGGTAAGACTTCGTGGAGGACCGAACCCACCAGGGTTGAAAACCTGGGGGATGACCTGTGGTTAGGGGTGAAAGGCCAATCAAACTCCGTGATAGCTGGTTCTCCCCGAAATGCATTTAGGTGCAGCGTCGTGTGTTTCTTGCCGGAGGTAGAGCACTGGATAGGCGATGGGCCCTACCGGGTTACTGACCTTAGCCAAACTCCGAATGCCGGTAAGTGAGAGCACGGCAGTGAGACTGTGGGGGATAAGCTCCATGGTCGAGAGGGAAACAGCCCAGAGCATCGACTAAGGCCCCTAAGCGTACGCTAAGTGGGAAAGGATGTGGAGTCGCAGAGACAACCAGGAGGTTGGCTTAGAAGCAGCCACCCTTGAAAGAGTGCGTAATAGCTCACTGGTCAAGTGATTCCGCGCCGACAATGTAGCGGGGCTCAAGCGTACCGCCGAAGTCGTGTCATTGCAGCAATAGGGCCAACGCCCGCTGTGATGGGTAGGGGAGCGTCGTGTGCCGGGTGAAGCAGCAGCGGAAGCTAGTTGTGGACGGTTCACGAGTGAGAATGCAGGCATGAGTAGCGATACACACGTGAGAAACGTGTGCGCCGATTGACTAAGGGTTCCTGGGTCAAGCTGATCTGCCCAGGGTAAGTCGGGACCTAAGGCGAGGCCGACAGGCGTAGTCGATGGACAACCGGTTGATATTCCGGTACCCGCTTTGAAACGCCCAATATCGAATCAGGCGATGCTAAGTCCGTGAAGCCGTTCCGGACCCTTCGGGGAAAGGAAAGTGGTGGAGCCGACGAACCAGACTTGTAGTAGGTAAGCGATGGGGTGACGCAGGAAGGTAGTCCAGCCCGGGCGGTGGTAGTCCCGGGGTAAGGGTGTAGGCCGAGGGGTAGGCAAATCCGTCCCTCATTAAGGCTGAGACCTGATGCCGAGCCGATTGTGGTGAAGTGGATGATCCTATGCTGTCGAGAAAAGCCTCTAGCGAGTTTCATGGCGGCCCGTACCCTAAACCGACTCAGGTGGTCAGGTAGAGAATACCGAGGCGTTCGGGTGAACTATGGTTAAGGAACTCGGCAAAATGCCCCCGTAACTTCGGGAGAAGGGGGGCCATCACTGGTGATAGCACTTGCTGCTTGAGCTGGGGGTGGCCGCAGAGACCAGCGAGAAGCGACTGTTTACTAAAAACACAGGTCCGTGCGAAGCCGTAAGGCGATGTATACGGACTGACGCCTGCCCGGTGCTGGAACGTTAAGGGGACCGGTTAGTGACCTTTCGGGGTTGCGAAGCTGAGAACTTAAGCGCCAGTAAACGGCGGTGGTAACTATAACCATCCTAAGGTAGCGAAATTCCTTGTCGGGTAAGTTCCGACCTGCACGAATGGCGTAACGACTTCTCGACTGTCTCAACCATAGGCCCGGTGAAATTGCACTACGAGTAAAGATGCTCGTTTCGCGCAGCAGGACGGAAAGACCCCGGGACCTTTACTACAGTTTGATATTGGTGTTCGGTTCGGCTTGTGTAGGATAGGTGGGAGACTTTGAAGCAGCCACGCCAGTGGTTGTGGAGTCGCCGTTGAAATACCACTCTGGTCGTGCTGGATGTCTAACCTCGGTCCGTGATCCGGATCAGGGACAGTGTCTGATGGGTAGTTTAACTGGGGCGGTTGCCTCCCAAAGGGTAACGGAGGCGCCCAAAGGTTCCCTCAGCCTGGTTGGCAATCAGGTGTTGAGTGTAAGTGCACAAGGGAGCTTGACTGTGAGACCGACGGGTCGAGCAGGGACGAAAGTCGGGACTAGTGATCCGGCGGTGGCTTGTGGAAGCGCCGTCGCTCAACGGATAAAAGGTACCCCGGGGATAACAGGCTGATCTTCCCCAAGAGTCCATATCGACGGGATGGTTTGGCACCTCGATGTCGGCTCGTCGCATCCTGGGGCTGGAGTCGGTCCCAAGGGTTGGGCTGTTCGCCCATTAAAGCGGTACGCGAGCTGGGTTTAGAACGTCGTGAGACAGTTCGGTCCCTATCCGCTGTGCGCGTAGGAATATTGAGAAGGGCTGTCCCTAGTACGAGAGGACCGGGACGGACGAACCTCTGGTGTGCCAGTTGTCCTGCCAAGGGCACGGCTGGTTGGCTACGTTCGGGAGGGATAACCGCTGAAAGCATCTAAGCGGGAAGCCTGCTTCAAGATGAGTATTCCCACCTCCTTGAGAGGGTAAGGCTCCCAGTAGACGACTGGGTTGATAGGCCAGATGTGGAAGCCCGGTAACGGGTGAAGCTGACTGGTACTAATAGGCCGAGGGCTTGTCCTCAGTTGCTCGCGTCCACTGTGTTAGTTCTGAA